>NZ_CAVK010000042.1 GCF_000382885.1 Sphingobium indicum BiD32 | reverse complement strand
TCGATGGCGATGGCGCGCTTGAACAGATGTCCGATGATGAGCTCGTCAGTCATCCCCATTCCGCCATGCATCTGCACGGCTTCCTGACCTATACGATGAGCGGCCCGACCGACGAACGCTTTTGCCGCCGATACGGCGACCCGCCGAACGGATGCACCTGCGTCGATCGCGCTGGCTGCACGATACGCAAGCGCCGCGGATAGCTCCAACGCGATAAGCATGTCGGCCATGCGATGTTGCAGAGCTTGAAAGGTGGCGAGCGCCACGCCGAACTGTCTTCGCTCGTTGAGATAGGAATGCGTTTCACGGAGCAGCCGTCGCATTATACCAACCGCCTCGGCACAAATCGCGGCCGCCGCCGAATCGTTCGCCTCCTCGACCGCGTCCGTTGCCTCCCGCCCCTCCAGCAGAAGCGCCTCCTCGGCCACGACGACACCGTCCAACTCTATGTCTGCGGCCCGTCGGCCATCAACGGTAGGGTATGACGCCATCAGCAGGCCGACAGCGTCGACGGCGACGACGAATACGCCACAACAATCAGACGGATGGGCTCGTCCCGAGAGGCGGGCTACGACCAGTATATGGGTCGCCCAAGGGGCACCCACCACCACGGTCTTTCTCCCCGTCAGCCGATATCCCCCCGTCTCGAGCAAATCGGCGATCGTTTCAATGCGACTGGGATCGAAACGACTTTCCGGCTCCCGATCCGCAACGGCCAGCCGGATATCGCCCGCGATAACGCCATCGATCATGGTCTGGGCGAGCGGGCGAACTGATCGCCTCAAAAGTCTTCCGGCGAGGATCACTGTTTCTAGATAGGGTTCGACAAGCAGGGATTGTCCGAAGGACTCCATAACAGGGATCTGATCGACCGCGTTGCCGCCCAGACCGCCTCGGCTTTCCTCAAAGCCCAGCCCGAGCACTCCAATGTCCGCCGCCATTCCGCGCCAAATGGCGGGCGACCAGCCATCGTTCGATGCGACGATCGTGCGCCGTGCGTCCTGCTGATAAACTTGCCCAAGAAAGTTCTGGACTGCGTCCCGAAAAAGGACCTGCTGGTCGGAAAGGTCATACGTCATGGTGCGCCTTGGAGCCGGTTTGGATTCTGGCCGGAGGCCTATGTCTCCTTCATTAGTATTCAAGTGAGCTGTTAAGATGTCCCTGCCCTGGGGACGTTGTGTCTCACCGTCCCCAGGGCAGGGACGGAAGACTATCGAAAAAGGCCCTAGGATCGGGCGGCACAAGGAGTTGCGATCATGGCTGCACATAATGGCGAGAACAATGAGGTTACAGCCGCTCACGAGTTCCGCGAGATTGTACGGGCGTTTTTGGCTGATCATCTCACTCAGGATCTGATCGACGCGCCGCGGACAAGCCAGTTGATTAGCGCCGAACCCCAGCAGCGCTGGCACAGAATCCTGGCGCGGCAAGGTTGGGCGACACCCTCCTGGCCTGAACGGTTCGGCGGCACGTCCTGGACGCCCGAGGAGCGATTGGTCTTCGAGGAGGAACTGATTGCAGCCAAAGCGCCTCCTTTGAGTTCATTTCTGGAGATGATCGGGCCGGTCCTCTATACCTTTGGCAGCAAAGCGCAGATCGAGCGTCACTTGGCCCCTTTGCGAGACGGGCTTGCGCAATGGTGCCAAGGGTATTCGGAACCGGGCGCTGGCTCCGATCTTGCCGGCCTGCGAACGAGCGCCGTGCGCGACGGCGAAGACTATGTGGTCAACGGTCAGAAAATCTGGACCACGTATGCCCACAGGGCGGATTGGATGTTCTGCCTCGTCAGGACCAGAACCGAAGGTCGACCACAGGCCGGAATCAGTTTTCTCCTTATCGACATGAAGAGTCCCGGCATCACCATCCGACCGATCCACTCCATCGACGGATTGCATCACCTCAACGAAATCTTCTTTTCGGACGTTCGCGTGCCCACAGCTAACCTCGTCGGTGTCGAGAACGGGGGCTGGACGATCGCGAAGTTCCTTCTGGCGCACGAGCGTAGCAGCGTCGGCTCACTTCTGACGGTGAAAGGGCAGCTGGATCAGGTTCGGGCGATCGCAGACGCCGCATTCGACCTGACCCAGCCGAACCAGGCTCGGGAGCATGCCACGATCGACTATGCGCTCTGCGAGGCGGAAATCACTCTCCAGGCGCTCGACGCATTCAATCGGCGCCAATCCACCCTCGCCCAGCGGGGTGCCGGGCACCCTGCAGCGCCTTCGATGATGAAACTGGCCGTCACTGAACTGCAGCAAACAATCGCTGAACTTGGGGTGCGGGCTCTGGGCGTCGATGCCCTGAGGGACCAGTCAGCGCTGCTTGAGCCATTTCGCCCGGACCTGATGCGAGGATCAGCCGACGGGGCGCTGGTGATGCTTCATTACCTGTTCGGACGGGCCTTCACAATCCTGGGCGGTTCCAGCGAAATCCAGCGCAATCTTATTTTCCGCGATGTCGTCGCATCGGCGTCGCCTCCCTGAAAATTCGGCAACAAAGAGGATTTGCATCGATGGACTTCACCCTAAACGACCGCCAAGCGGGATACCGCGATCGCGTAAGAGATTTCATGGAACGCCGCGTCTGGCCAGCTCGCGAGGCGTACGAGCACGAGCTTGCCGAAGGGCAGCGCTGGGCGCCGGTTAAGGTCATGGAAACGCTCAAGGCCGAGGCGAGAGATTGCGGACTGTGGAATCTGTTCATGCCGCCGACTGGGGCGCAGCCCATCGACAGCACCTACGTGTTTGAAGGCCCTTCGCTTTCAAACGTTGAATATGCTCTGTGCGCGGAGGAAATGGGGCGTATCGAATGGGCGTCCGAGGTGTTCAACTGCTCTGCCCCCGATACGGGCAATATGGAGGTTCTGCACCGTTTCGGCACGGCCGAACAGAAGACTCGCTGGTTGGGGCCCCTCATGCGCGGGGAGATTCGGTCGGCGTTCCTGATGACTGAGCCCGATGTAGCATCCTCCGATGCGACGAATATACGCACGCGAATCGAACGGGATGGCGATGAATATGTAATCAACGGCCGCAAATGGTGGTCGGGCGGGGTGGGTGATCCGCGCTGTCGCCTCGCGATCGTGATGGGGCGGTCAAGCCCCGAGGCGGCCCGTCATCGGCAGCAAGCTATGATTCTCATCGACATGACAACACCCGGCGTTCGGATTGAGCGCATGTTGTCAGTCTTCGGTTATGACCATGCGCCACATGGTTTCGGCGAGGTGCTGCTCGAGAATGTGCGCGTTCCGGCATCGAGCATGATCTTGGGTGAGGGGAAGGGGTTTGAGATCGCGCAGGGCCGGCTGGGCCCCGGTCGAATTCATCACTGCATGCGCACGATCGGCGTCGCCGAAGTCGCCCTCGAGGCCATGTGCCGACGGTTGGTCGCGCGATCGGCGTTCGGCAAGACCATAGCCGAACATAGCGTCTGGGATCAGCGGATTTCGCGGGCGAGAATCGACATCGAGACTAGCAGGCTGCTATCCCTGAAAGCGGCCGACATGATGGACCGACACGGCGCGGCCAGTGCTGCCCTCGAAGTGGCCCTCATCAAGGTCCAGGGACCGAGGGTAGCGCTTCAGATTCTCGACGACGCCATACAGGCCCACGGGGGAGCGGGTGTTTCGGCGGATTTCGATCTCGCCCGCGCCTGGGCGACGGTCAGGACGCTGAGGCTGGCGGATGGACCAGATGAAGTTCACGAGCGTGCCATCGCCCGGGCCGAACTTGCCAAGTATAGAACGCTTTGACCGAAGTGACCATTGCCGGCCGCCCTGATCTGTGGATCTAACGCGGGCGCGACATTTTTTAGGAGAAATTTGATGGGCATACCCGCATCGTTGGGACACGACCTGAAACTGCCGGTCATTGCCGCTCCGATGTTTCTGGTGTCTGGACCCGATCTTGTTGTCGGATGTTGCAACGCCGGCGTGATCGGTACCTTCCCATCACTAAATCAACGGACTACCGAAGGCTATTGCGAATGGCTCAACGAGATACGAGCTAGGCTTGGCCCCGATGCGGCGGCATTCGGCGTGAACCACATCGTCCATCCGACGAATGCTAGGCTGAAGGCTGACCTGGCGGTCACCATCGAGCACAAGGTACCGCTCGTCATAACTTCGCTGGGCGCGAACGCGGACATCGTTGAGGCCGTGCACAGCTATGGTGGCGTCATATTTCACGATGTTACCACCGCCCGTCACGCACGGAGCGCGACGAAGACCGGAGTCGATGGCTTGATCCTGGTCGCGAACGGCGCAGGTGGTCACGGGGGCGCGGTCAACCCCTTCGCCTTGTACAACGAGGTACGACAATTTTTCGATGGCACGATCATCCTATCGGGTTGCCTGTCGACCGGCGGTGATGTCGCGACCGCACGGATGCTGGGAGCGGATTTCGCTTATATGGGTACCAGGTTCATCACCACAGATGAAAGTCTAGCCAGCGCCGAATACAAGGAGATGATAATTAGATCTGTGGCGGCAGACATTACCTACACGCCAGCTGTCTCCGGTATGCTGGCAAATTTCATGACCGCATCTCTGATCGCTCACAATGTCGATCCTCACCAAAATTCCGTGCACCAGCCGAACATCGGCGATGAGGCGAAAGCCTGGAAGACAATCTGGTCCGCAGGCCAAGGTGTCGGAACGGTGCATGACGTACTCTCAGTTCGAGATCTTGTCGCGAGGTTGCGTAGTCAGCACGATGAGGCTGTCGCCACCTTCTTCTCGACAAGCCGTGAATAAAAGGCCCTCGAATAGTGAGGCGACATTGTCTTGTTGCATCAGCGATACGCGAGTGATCTGCCCGTTTCTGACTGGTCCAAAATCTCCGTTATTTTGGGTCACGAAGGAGATTGGACATGGGCCCTGTCCGCCGACACTCGGCACTCGACTTCCTCAGCCCGGCCCAGTTCGAACGAAGGGCCGTCAACTGAGCCAATGCCTCTCCACTTTTACGGGGCAAATCCAGCAAGAGGCACAAGGCGGAAGAGATTATCGGCAAGCTGCGCGAGGCTGAGATTTTATTGGCGCAGGGCGGGACGACAGCGGATGTGTATCGACACGCGATCATAGCATACGATGCTGCGTGATGGCACCTTGTTTCAAGCGTGAGATGAAGTTTAACGCGATTGCCAGCGGTGAGGCCTCAAAGCTGATCCGATGGCGGCGTCCCGGGAGAGAACGCAGGGACGAACGATCTGCAAAGTGGTCCGATGGGCGCCATAGCCCGCTTCGAATCAATGCAACGTTAGTTCTTATAAGACCCGATACAGCACGATCAGGCTCCGGCTCGGCCAGTTCGGACAGAGCCATGATGCGCTCAAGGGATCAACACCGCCCGCGTTTTGCAATACAGATCCGGCTTTAATGTAACTCCCTTATCAATGAGGATCAGATTAGACCAACTCGGACGCTTCGACCGGGTGTCGGTGCCATCGGGAAGGGATGGTCGTATCATATGACAGAAATCGAGGAGGGGAGTGTAGGGACAAGAAGGCGATCAAAAGGGTAAGGATTTGTTATGGCGCATCAATTTCACTGCAGATGCTCAAACACCAATACCCGCAATTCGGCACCGGTGCTACGATTGTCTCTGGAAAGGATCCAGCCATGAACCCGGCAATTGAACCCGACGAGGCATTGCAGAACGACGAGGCCGTTCGGGTGCAACCGCGCCCGCGTGCGTCCCGGTGGCTGTGGCGTCCATGGTTCGCCAAGCTGTGGTGGGCTGCGATGGTAGCCTATTGGGCAGGCAAAGTCGGGTCCTTCTATTCGCCTGCTTTGGACCAATTCTACACCAGCGCGCTGGCAGGTTTCCTCAACATCGCGTTCTTTCCGCCCCTCGCGTTGATGGTGCTCGGCTTGGGTTTCGCGAGAGCCTGGTTTGCGTGGAGCGATTGGGAATTCGTCGAACCGACGCACGAGCAAATGTTCCCGAAGCGCTCAGTCGGCGGCATGCGCGATCCATATGCCGATCCGCTTGATCCGCGATCCGGTGCATTGCACAGGCGGCATTTTCACCGGCATCACTGATCAGATCACTTGTCGCCGCGTTCCTTGAAGCTCGGGTCACCATCCTGAGGGCTATGTTTGAGATCGGTTGAGAAAGTTCCGCTTCGCAGGACGGACGATTGTTCGATCGAAGTTAGCGGACCGGTGACATCTGCCGTACCGCGCCCGGAATCGGCCTGCTCAAGATAGCGATTGCGCAGGCCATTCGGCCCAAGAACCTGATGGCTCAACTCTTGGGAAAATGCATGAGCGGGGTTTTCCGAACGCGCGGCGGCGCGTTCTGCCGCAGCAATGGCTTCGCGCACATCGTAGTTCACAATGTCGATGTTGGCGTTGGCGGTTTCGGAGGTTGTTCCGCGGTCCGAACTCTCGAACCCAAGGTTAGCACCAGCGCCGCCGCTTATGGCGCTTCCAGTCTGTTTACTTCCACCGGCGTTGGGCTTGCCCGAACCAGCTCGACTGACATTCGCGGAAATCGAGGCTCCTACGTCGGTTCCCATGGAGGTCTGGTCCTGGGCCAATCTATCAATACTCCGCGTCCATCCCGTCTGGGCCATGATCGCCTGAACATCGCGTTGCAGCGTGTCGGCCACTTGCGGCTTGAGCCGCCAATCGCCATGCCGGTCCATCTCGAACCCACCCCTAAGCCAGTTGGCCATGGCAGCATGGCCTTCCGCGCCGCCGCCCAGAAAATGCTCGACCGTGTCTGGTCCCGCCTGTTTGCCGGCCTCGAACCGTGTGCTTGTGTCATTACGCGCCGAACGTTGGGAATTGGTGCTGCTCGAGACGAGCATATCGTTGTCGGCAAAGCTGAGCCGCGCCGATCCGCCATTGGCGACCGCACCAAGCTGGCTTTCGTTGATGAGCCCGGCTTTCCACATCTGGGCGGCGGTCTGGGGCGTCAGGTTAAGGTTGAAATCGCCGTTCTGATCCCGCGCGATCTGACGCTTGGTGAGGTTGATCCCGTTGTCGCGCAGCAATCCCTGCATCCGGGTCAGCCGCTCATTATCGACAATGCGGGTCAGCCGTTCGTTGCGTGCCCGGTCGGCGATACCGCCCGCACCGCCTTCGGCCATGTCGACCTGGTTGCCCGATGTGCGGCTCAGTGCCTGGATAAAGCTATCGAGCCGCGCAGCTTCGCGCGTCGATGTTCCGGCGGCTGCAGCCCCTTGCGCAAACCCAAAATTGTCGGACTGGCGGCGCTGCTCACCGATCCGGGCGGCGCTGCGGGTGCCGCCTGTGCCGACCTCGTGCTGGGCATCGAGCTTGCCCGACCGCTCGGCAAAATCATAGCCTGCCGCATCGCGCGTCCGGCCATAGACGCTGGTGCCTTCACGGCCCGCCTCGGCGGTTGCACCGTCGGCGGTTCCGAGCTGGCTCGCGGCATTGTAAGTCTCGAGCGCATGCATGACCTGCGCCTCGTTGCGGCCCGTGGCCCGGGAAAGCTGCGAAATAGCCGAGGACCGCGCCTCGCCGGAAAGCGCATTGATGAACCCGATGCGGCGACTGGTCGCATCGACCGACAGTCCGAGCATCCCCGCGGCGCTGCGCTGGCCCTGATTGCTGCCGGTGCGCCAGCCCTGTTCGGTGGCGACATTGCCGCGCTCGACCTGCGCCACACGGTCGCCCGCATAATCGCGGCGACCTTCCATCGCGCCGACCTGAACCTGCGCCCCGGTCAGATCATTGCGCAGCATCGCCTCCTGGTCGAACGTATTGGCGATCAGCTTGGCGAAGGTTGGATCGGCGCCCGCCTGGCCGATCACACCCGAGGCCTTGAGTTCGGCGTCCGCTTTCGAATAGCCGCCGCGCTCAAAATGCCGCGCCGCACCCTGCATCATCATCGAATAGGCGCGCTCGTCTCCGAACGCCTTCCACTGCACCATGTTCTGCGTGAAGGCGGCGAAGGCCTGCTCGCCGGCCTGGCCCCCACCAAAATAGGTGGTGCCAAGGCTGCGTAGCGCATCTTTCTCGGCAAAATTGTGGATCGCCGAGGTGGTTGCATTGGCGCGCACCGCCTTTGCCGTGGCCGGGTCGCTAAGACTACGACCGGTGAGTGCAGGGGCGAGCCCGCCAAGTTCACGCGCGGCATCGAGCCCGCCCATACCGAATGCGGCACTGCCGGGCACACCGCCGCCCTGTTCGCCGAGAACACCGGATGCGCCGCCAAAGGCGCGATTGGCGCCGAAATTGGAGCGTTCGCCAAAATCGCCAAAGCTCGAGGAACCACCGCGCCGCGCCATGGTGCCCGCAGCCGACGCCTGTGTTTCCAGCGCGGAGGCATAGCCTTCGCGCGTCGCCAGCGGTGCAGCGGCGGCGCTGCCCAGACCCTGGGCCTGCAGCGCGCCGCCGGTGAAGCTCGAGAACACATTGCCCGAGAAGCGGAACACGGTGAACACAAAGGCGCCAGCAAGCCCCGCCGCCGCCGTGCGGAAGCTGCCGAATATGGCGAGCGCCTTCATCGCCGAGGAGGGTGCCAGCATCCAGGCATTGGCGGCAACCGCATTTGAGCGCATCTCGGCGAGAACCTCCATCGCCCGGGCAAGCGTCAGCTGGTAGATACCCGCATCGATCACCCCCCACATCGCGACGAACACGAACAGCCCCAATGCAAAACTCGCCACGCGCAGATTGATCGGGGTCAGGATGAACAGCAGCGCGACCGGGATCATGAACAGCATGATGCCGAACACGGTCGCACGAATCGTCGGCATCCATTCATTGGCGACCGACATGGTCGCGAGGCCATTCGAGACGATGGCGCGGTTGGCCATCACCCGGGCGGCGGTGGCCGGACTGTCCTCGAACAAGACGTCGCCCACCGTATTGCCGAGCAGGACATCGGTCATGAACGCTTGCAAGGACAACGGCGTGCCCATCATCATCTGGCCCATTTCGCCCAGATGCGAGCGGCAGCGGGTGAGCTGCGCGGCATTGGCGACATCATAGCCGGTGCGCTGGCACACCTGGGTTGCATAGCTGTCGAACAGGGTGGGGTCGGACAGCCGCGACTGAATATGGTCCCAGGCCTCGGTGCAGCTGACCGTGGTGCCGCCCTTGTCGGCGGCGGTATAGACCGTGCTGAAGGTTGCGGGTCCCGCCATTGCGGCAAAGGATGCAGGCAGGTCGGTGGCGGTGCGAAACAGCTGATCGTCATCGACGCCGTAAGCGGGCGATACCCGCGCAACCGGATAGCATTGCCGGACATAATCCTTGATCGTCGCATCGAGGAAACTGTCGGTCATCGGACCGCGCGGGGAAACCGCGTTCAGAAACAGGTCGAAGCTGTGGCCGCCAGCACCAAATTCCAGCTTGGCATTTGGGTCGAGCGTGTTGTCGTCGATCACTTCGGCGAGCGAGCGTTCCATGAGATTGGTGACGCCCGCGACCAGCACCAGCAGGTTGGGCACATCGCCGACCGGCTGATAGGCATTCCTGACTTTGTCATAGACGTGAACCGTACCGGTGGTGGCGACTAGTCCCACGAACAGCCCGACGCCAACGAAGATCTGGAACCCGAAGGCGACCAGCCCCATGCCCTGTCCGCGCACGCTGGCGAGCACTGCGCCGAGCGCAATGCCGACGACGCCGATGATCATGACCAGCGTTTCATAGCGCGGGTCGGCGAAGATCATCGACACCAGGCGGAAGGCGTCGACCGTCTCGGCAAACCCGTCATAAGTGTAGAAGCTGGTATCAACGGCCAATGCGGGCGTAGCGATCAGGCCAAGCAGCAGGACGGGAAGGGCGCGAATGAAGCGGTGCATGAGCGTGATCCCGGTCAACGGTTGCGGGTGGCAGCGGCGCCCTGGGCATCGCGGGCATCATGGTCGCGCTGGCGCAGGAGCCCGGCATAATTGGCCGAGAGATTGGCGGCATTCAGCGCGGCCATATAGCTCTGGCGCATCTGCGCGCGCTGGCGCAGCACCTCTTCGCGTAAGGTCTGCAGCTGCTCGATGCCTTTGGTCAGGATCCGGGTCTGGCAGATACTGGTATTGGCCGCGTCCGCCGCGCCCGCGGCGTTGGCCCCGCGCTCGGCATTGCTGACGGCAAAATCGATCGAGCGGGTGAGATCGTTGAGCATCTGATAGGCCAGCGTCAGCGCCACCAGCTCGTCGGTATCGGCAATGACCGAATCCGGCACCCCCTGGCGCACGCCCCATTCGAGCATGCGGTAAACCGGAAGCGTGCGGACATTGGCGACGAACTGGCGCTCGTCAGTGGTGAGCGCGGCGCGCGTGCGGATCTTGACGGTGATCGCCTGCATCCGGTCCCGGGCCAGTTCGAGCGCCCCCTTGCCGCTATCGTTCGAGCAGTCGGCGCCGGTTGCGGGAATGTTGAGCGCGCGGCGCTGAACCTTGCCGGTCAGGAAATCGTCCGGGCTTTCGGTATCCTGACGCGGGCAAGCGGGGATCGCCGAGAACAGCGGCACTTTGTCGGCGGCGTCCCAGCGCATGTAGACGTCGCCGACCCGGGCGCGCATGACACTGGCCCAGTCACCGGCACCGACCCGGGTTGCGGCATGGGCGAGGAGCGAGCCGGTCCGGAAGATATCGGTGACTTCGGCAGGACAATTCTGAAGCGCGTCTTTCAGATCCTCGGTGGGATTGTTCCGGTTTGCCTGGATCTTTTCACGGCTGTTCTGATAGCTTTTGGCGAAGCCTTCCTTCACAGACTTGTAGCCGGTCATTTCCTCGATGATGCCCGACATATTGTCATCTCCTCGCGCGATCTGGACCATGCGGTTGGCGAGGCGGCAGTCGTTGACCTGGATCGAATTGAGGAAGTTGGTCGCCGCCTCCATCTTCGAGATGATGTTGCCCATCTTCTCGTCCAATGTTTCGAGCAAATACTGAAAGGCGACGGCGGGCGCGGCCTGGAGGATGCTCTCGAGCTTCTGGACGAGATAGTCGGGATCGAGAAACGACATGCCGCCCAGGAACATGTCGATGCCGCCGCAGCCCGCCTTCACCTTGGGCAGGCTCAGCGACATCAGGTAATCGTTATGGACATCGACCCGGCCCGACATGCCGCCAGCGGTGACATAGCCGCGGGTCTGATCCTCGAAGCTGCCGGGCGAGGTGTAGGTGACATTGTCGAACCAGCTCTCGGCCCAGCTCTGGGCATGGGCCGGAGCGACCGTTCCGCAGGCGGCGAGAAGAGCGAGAGCGGAGATACTCAGGCGTGTGGCGTTGTTAGCCATGGCGGGCTTCCTTGCAGGTTATGGGAGAGGGGGAGGAACTGGCCCGCCATGCTCAGTTCCTTGGGCTTTGCTGGGGTGCCGGGCGCGGCACCATGCCGACAATCCCGGTAAATTTGGACAGGGCACGAACGCCGACGTCAGCGCGCAGGCCGGTCAGCATCTTGGCCGCGAGATAGATGTTGCGCGCGAGGTTGGGCGCATGGTCGGTGCCGATCGCGATCGGTATAATCCGGTTCGGATCGCCCATTGGGCGTACCCAGGCGACCGGATGCCCGACCCAGGGCAGGGAGAGCCGGCCCGAACGGATCATCGCCTCCTCGCTGCCAATGGTGCGGACCCGCCAGCCATATTGGGTGCGCAGCTGCGACAGCTTACTCCACATATCCGCGCAAGGAATGCAGCCCGGCGCCGTGCTCATTTCGATGAGGAAGGCAGGGGCCTGGCCGCGCAGGGTGGCGGCAAAATCGGGTGGGAAATCGCGGGTGACGGGCACCCGCGCCAGCCAGGCGTTCATATCGGCGACGCTTGCGACCGGATGGATGGCCGCTCGCATCGCGTCTTCGCGCGTGACTGCCCGGGCCAGAGCTAAGCTGCCCGGGACCGCAACGGCGCAGGCGAGAGCGGCGAGCCCGAGATGGTGCGACCAGCGCATCACTTGGGTTCTGAGGGACGATTGACGAGGTCGCCGCCGAGCATGTCGCTTGCACGGCTGCGCGGATCGCTGGAGGATACCGGGCCATTGGCTAGCGCGTCGAAGAACCCGTCTTCCTCGCCGGCTCCGGTCATGAACTGCTCGGGCCGGATATCGCCCGACAGCAGCCGCACCGCCTGATAGGCCATCTGCGCAAGATTGGGATAAGTCTCAATGCCCGCCGCGATGACCATGCGTTGCTGGCTGTTACGCCGGATGATCATGGTGGTCGGCGTGACCTCGACCCCGAAGCGTTGTCCAAGCTCGGGACGCCGGTCGATATCCATCAGCGTCACCTGCCAGCCCATCTCGTCCTGGAAGCGCTGGACGATCGGCCACTGCACCCGGCAGTAGCCGCAGGTCGAACGCGAGAACATGACAAGCGCAAATTCCGGGGCATGAGCGCGCAGATAGCGGCGGCGGACATCGTCCTTGTAGGCGGAGAGTTCCGCGCGCGCGTCACCGACCATCGGATTGGCGGATTTGGAATTGAGTTCGGGATGCTGGAGCATCGCAATCTGTGTGACACCGGCAAAAGCGCGGGCCTTGCGCCTTGCGAAATCCTCGAGCCGCCAAAAATCTGCCACCGCATCGACGGTCAGCACGGTCGCGGCATAATCGCGCTGCTGCTCGATCAGTTTGCGAATCTTGGGCGGCGTGAAGGTCGCAAGCTCGGCCATTGGCGGGATCAGGGGCTTCATCAAGGCGTCGGGATCGGGTGGTGCCTGCTTGTCCGCCTTTGGCGGCGGCGCATACCACCAATAGCCCTGCTTTGGCTGGTTGATGCCTGCCGACGCGGTTTGCGCCGTAGCCGGACCTGCTAAGAGTACCGCGGCGAGCAGGGCCGCGCGGGGAAGGGCGATCACAGCACCTTCTCCATGCGTTTCAGCCGATCAATTGCGACCGGGCCATAATAGCGGCTGTCGAACCCGTCGGGGTGGCTTGAGCCGACGAAGACAAAGCCATCGGGGATCACGCGTTCATGGGGCTGCCAGTGATCGAGTTTCTGACCGCCTCGGCCGAGCGCCTTGCCCACATTGAGCAGCCGCTCGTTGCAATAATACCAGCCATCGTACTGGCCGTTTGGGGCGCCCGGCATCATCGAGGGTTTCTCGATCATATCGAGCCGCTCGCCTGGCATGCACAAGGCCTGTTTGGTGACATTGACGGGCTTAGGTCCCGCCAGCGGGTGCGACAGCATGAACATGACAAAATCCCCTTTGTGGATCGGACCAGGGCTGGCGCGCACCGCGACCGCGTTGATCGACGGGCTCATCACCCAGGTCACTTGCGGGATGGCCCAGCAGGCCGCGAGCCCGATGGGCAGGACCACGGCATAGGCCTTCCACAGCTGGGCGGGGCGCACCGGTTGGCCCAGACCCGAACTGCCGAGCGCGACTGCGGCTCGCAGCGGCAGCAGTTTGATTTCGGGCCAGGCGGCCCTAGCGGTTTTCCAGGCGAGACTGAGCACCCTGCACCTCCTTCTTGCCGCCGAGGCGGGCATATTCGTCGAGCATCCCGGTGAGCGCGGCATCGCCGTAGATGACGTGGGGGGCGTTTATCTGGGTTGTGGGCAGACTCGCCTCATCGCGCTCGCAATAGGGCTGGGTCGGATCGCCCGGGATCATCGCAAGCGCCGGCACGCGGGTGACGCCGTGCTGGCGGAACACCAGCGGATCGACGATCAGCTGGACACCCCGCATCGCGCAGGCCGGTCCCTCGCAGCCGGGATCGAGCCGGAGAATCTCGGCGGAAAGTTTGGCCATCGGCCCGACCTTGGTTAGCCCGCCGGGCATTCCGCGAAATGCCATGACACCGCCGGCCTTCTCGAGCTGAGCGGCATAAGTTCGCAAGGTTGCGATCGGCATCGAGGACGAAACAAGCAACACCGGCACCCAGCTATGGAGCACATCGGGCGCGGCGGCTTTGGCGACAGCCTCCATCTCGGGAGCTTCCAGTCCCAGAGCCTGCCTGAGCCGCTTCGCCATCGCATCGCGCTGGGCAGCAAAGGCATCTTTGCCCGCGTCAAGCGCGGAACGCGCCCGCGCTTCCATCACGGGTAAGGGAGCATGGCGGCGCATCGCATCGAAGGCCCGGCGTCTCTCGGTCTCGGGAAGCTCCGGCAACGCGACAGTTGCGGCGGTTCCATCCCCTTTGCGCTTCGCGATCGCGTCCCTCAGCCGCTCCATCGCGGCATCACCCTGCTTTTGGATAGCCTCGCGGGCACTGCCCGACTGCGGGCTGGCTGCGGTTTGCCGCGCATCCGCAGCGGCGGGCAGATTCAGCGCCATGACGAGTGTGATGACGGACGCCAGCAGCACCGGCGCGGCGCGGGCGCTATTGGCTGACGGTTTGCAGATAGGCATCGATCCTGTCCTTCATGTCGATCTGGATCTGGGATTGGCTGCGGGCCTCGACGTCCGCGTAATATTCGGAGAGGTCCATTTTGGAGAAGTCGAGCGCCTGGAACTCTTCCGGCGTAAAGCCCCGGCAATAGGGCTGCTGGGGCGTGCCCCAGCCAATCGCGTTGAAGCTTTTGAGCTGCGGGCGGCCCTGTTCCTGGATGATGCGGCCAAGCTTGGTGTTGAAGCAGCAATGGCCCTTGGCCTTCTGGATGCAGATGCCGAGGATCTTGGCGGTGCAATAGGTGCCGACCTCGTGGCACATGCCCGAGCCGCGCAACATGCCTGTCTCCATATCCTCCTGATCGCAGCCCTGCAGCAGCACCTCGATCATGAAATTGATGGCGAGGCTGATGGCGATCGAGGTCGGATCGATCCCGACGATCAGTGCGTTGGCCCCTGCGCTTGCCGCCTGGCCCGCAGTCGCACCGGCCTGGAAGGCGGTGTAGGCAGCCTTCATGCCGGTGAATACGCCCTTGGCGACGGCGATCTTGGTGCCGATGGAGCCGACCTGCGAACCCATGCCGTCCTTGATAATCTTGCCCTTGTCCTTGCAGCAGTTCTGGAAGGTATCGAGGAGACCCGGCGGGCGGCAGCGCATCGCGCGCGCGGCGAAGATCTCGATATTGGCGGTGCAATTGCCATTGGCATCGACACTGCCATCGGCGGGTACACCGGGATCACCCATCGGTGGAACCTCGCTGACGGGCGTGGCGCCGGTATCCTGGCACGCATTGGGCGAGCAGGTCGGGGCGCCGCCCGAGGCGGGCGCCTCGCATGCATACTGCGGCCCAAGCGGGCAGGCATAAGTTCCGGGCGCCGTCACCGTGCAGGCTACGGCCTGGATCGGGCACTGCCAGCCCGCGCCTTGTGTCGCGGTGCAGCTTGCGGTTTCGCCGGGATCGGCGGCATCGCCATTGCCGTTCAAATCCGCAGCGCAGATTTGCTCGGCATGTGCCGGGGCGGCGCCGACGGAGGCGGCGCTCAATACCAGGGCGAGGGCGAGCCGCTTCATGGCACTGCACTTGTGCAGACCATGTCGGCACCGGCGAGCCGGACGGTCTGCATCATCACCACCGCTTCGGGAAAGTCATCAACGCAGCCGCAGGCTGACACGATCTCCTCGCCGGGGCCCGCCGGGCAGACGTTGGCGGCATCGCAGGTATGGTAGAAGGTGTCGTAGCCGGTCGGCGCATTCTGCCGACTTGCCACCACCCCATCGGGTGCGGCGGCAGTGTTCGCCTTGGGCGCGCGGGTTTTGCAGATCGCTTCGCAGGCAGGGACCGTGCCCTGGGGCGGTATCGAAAAGTTCCGCGTTGATGTCGTGATACTGCCGTCTGCTGCCTTCGTCCGGTCGGCGAGCAGCGTCTCGGTCGAATGGTCGATGATGTAAGCGCCCCGGCTCAAATCGGGTGCGGGCAGCGCCGTGCTATCGGTGGTGCAGGCATAGGTGCGGGTCCGCTCGAAAAAGTCGCGGGTGAATTGCAGCGTGCAGTTCGCATTGCCGAACAGCCGGGTCTGCGGCAACGGCCGCAGGCCTGTCGCAACGCCGTTTCGGAAGGTCTGGACGCCATCGACGTCTTCAGCGGAAAGTCGACATTTGGGATCGGCGCCGTAGCCCAAGCACAGATCGACGATCCGCTCGGTGGTCTTGCAACTGGTATCGACCTCGGCGTGGATCTGCGCGAAGGCATCGCCCCTGTCAGCCACCGCGACGCGCAGCCAGATTTCATGATCGCCCTTGGTGAGCAAAGGCTTGAGGTCGGTGTTCGGCGCGTAGAAGGTGGTATGGTCCTGCTCGCAATTACCGGGGGGATAGCCGGAACCGGTCCAGGCACCTGGGCCATAGGCGACAAGCATGCCGTCGATTCGGACCTGCGCCCAGTCGTCGGCGGAATAGACCGGCAGGGTCACCGACTTGAGCCGGTCCGGATCCCCGACATGCAGGGTCATCCGGAAATCGAAGAGGCTGCATCCGCCGCCACGAAGGCTGTTATTGCCGGGCGATCCCATCAGGAAATCGGCGCTGCCGCCGGTACCGGCAATGGTCGCATAGCCGCCGGCTGTCCGGGAGATGACATCGTCCACGGCAACCTCCCTGAGCGTCACCTCGCGGGTGATAGTGCAACTGCGCAATTGCTGGGCTTTGCCCGCGCCCGCCGAAGAGGCGGCGAGCGCCTGGAACACGGGGTTGCTCGATGAAAGCGCGAAAGCATCGCCCTGGATCGCCGCCGGATTGGCGCGGTAGACGGTCTGGCCGATCGCCGGACTCGAGGTGCAGGCGGTGGTCTGTGCGCCGACATAATCGATCACGGGGCCGTTGATCCGCGCTTCGGCCACGCCGATGCGCGGATCGGCCGTGGTGAGTGCCCCGACCATGCCGCCGCCCAGATCCTTGAGCACGGAGGCGAGATTGCCGAACACCAGATTACTGCCGCAGCTGTTGTTGACGCAGTAACAACCCGATAGTTCGGGCATATCGACCTCGGTGAGCTTCAGGTCCTTCGCGCTATCCAGGTTCCAGCGAAACGAGTGGCACTGGGTCCAGGTGCCGGGCTGGCAGGAAATCACGCCGTTGGCGCAGATGCCTGAGACCGGCACGGGCAGCGCCGAACTGCTGTCGAACGTCCCGTCGAGATCCTTGTCGCGCGAAATCCGCACCACGCCGATATCGCCGGACGACGAGGGCTGGATCAGCACTTCGAGCAGGTTCGCGGTTTTCTGGCAGGCCAGCGTGGGGGTGAACGTCTTGGTGCCATCGACCGTCGCCACCGGCTGACCGCTCATGCCCGGGGTCACATAGTTCTTCAGCAGCGTGTCGCTGTCGCCGGTTTTGGCTTTTGTGGCAGCGGCGGCAGCGCGGGCACGATCATCCATGCTTTGCGCATGAAGGACCGACGGCAGCATCAATACCGTGCCGGCGAGCATCAAGGGCAATCGCTTCATGAACCCGTTTCCCTTGGTGCATGGACACGGGAGCCCTTGCGCAAACGAAACAGGTCACCCCTCCTCATTGCGGTCTGTCCGGCAGTGACTACCCGGAACACGGACTGCCCCTCGAAGGTGGCCAGCACGGCCGTCGCCGATGGACGAGCGGCGGGGAGGGGCGCCGCATCCTCATACGAAGCAACGACCGTACTGACCGTAGTTGGAGCGGCGCCACTGGGGGGAAGCGGCGCCGCTCCCGTCCCGCGCGCACCCTGGCAGCCTTGCTGGCTGTGGCGGGCAGACCACGGAGGAACCGGGGCACACGCGAGACGATCCGGGAAAGGCCTGTGAGGCGAGGGCCTAGGGGGTAAAGAGTTGGAGGATAACCGGCTCATGGCACCGGTATCCCCGCGCAGCAGATCACCTTCTCGAACAGCATGAACTGGGCGTTGTCCTTGCCCGGTGCATGTTTGCCCGACGACCACAGCGCGCCCGGGCGACCGATATTGACGCATTTGCCGCCCTTGACCGGCTCCATCAGCTGAAGCTTGTAGCGCGACTTGGTCCAGATCGGCTGCGGCTTGAACGAGCAGCCATCGGCCGAGGAAATGGTGAGCGCACCCAGGCGCCCCATCATGAACGTGCCGCGCGCCGCCAATCCCGCCCAGGCTTCGACCGAATCGTCAAAATGGATGTCGCCCGCGATGGGATAGGTCGCACCCCAGCTGCCCATGCACCAGAACAGCGGATCGATGACCTTGCCCGCCGCCGCCGCGGCGCTGTCGGCCATGCAGGCGAGGCCCGCGGCGGGATTACCGAACAGGATACCCTCGGGCTGGATGATCGCGCCCAGCGTACCCGATTGCCAGGTCGGGAGCACCTCGGTGATCAGCGCGACGTCGAAACCGTCATCCTCAAGGCAGGGCAGGTCGGTGAACATGTCGAGCATCTTCCAGACCGGCGAGATGTAATAATGCATCTGCGCGAACATCTTGCGGGTGTTTGTTCCGTCAGAGATGGAACTTTGGCTGCCCTGGAGCTTGCCGTGCGTGGGCAAGAGATCGGCGCCGAGCGCCATCATGCAGCCGGGCTCGGTCACAACATCGACCATACGATTGGGCGACCAGAAGCTGACCTTCACCCCGAACCAGAAGGTCGCGCCCTTGCGGCACGCGCACAGGGGTTTCGACGAGGACTGCGCGTCCAGTTCCTTCGACAGCTTGTCGAAGCTGCCGATCCGTACCCCGCCGATGGTGATCGGGAAGATGCAGTTCCAGCGCACCTTGGTGATCGGGTTGAACACCGTGCCGGTCGGGCAGGACGAGGCCTGCGCTGGGGTGGTGGGCGCAAGGCCTGCGAGAAGCAGCGCGGCGGCGGCACTCATGAGTCTCGCGTAATGCCGCGTCATGGCACTTGCCTCCTCTGGGCAGGCCGAACCTGTGCCATTCCCGCGGCGCGAGCAGTCCGGTCGAGCCGAACCTCGGTCAGTTCCAGCCTTGTGCCGACCTGGGCAATGATCACGGGGGCGACTGTCAGGGCGAGCCGGTCCTTGATCCGCTGCTCGAGGATGAAGATCGGACGCCCGGTCCTCTCAGAGAGCGTGATGGCGTCATCGTCCTGCGCGCTGCCCGCCGCCAGCAGGATGAAATCACTGAGCCGCGCGGTCTTGAGCGCCCAGCCAAGATCGCGCGGGTGGACCACCACCAGGCGCTGCGGCAGCGTCACATAGGAAAGCGGGTTGAAGCTGTAGCCCTTGGGATAAAGCAGCTCGCCGCCAGGCAGACGAATCTCCGTCTCGAGCGTATAGAACGGCACGACGCTGCGCACCTGGCTGCGCGTGGCCGGCGTGAGTACAGCAGCCTTCATCGCTGACCAGGAAGATCGCGGGCCATATCTGGCGCGCATATCGGCGGGGAGCTGCGATGCCCTGGCCTCGATCTCGGTGAGCGCATCGGGCTCAGCGATCGGCCAGGTGCGGCCGATGGTCGATGTCGCGGCGTGCGCGCTGGCGGCGACCACGACGGAAGCGAGCAGCATCAGCGCGATCGTCGCCGACTGGAATATCACCACACCCCAGCCTTGCGGTGGTTCGTCAGGGCTGGGAGGCAGAGGTTCAGCGGCCATGACGGCGTCTCCACCAGGTCTGGCGATTGTCGTCCGACAGGCCGTGTATCGCGGCACATAACCCACCGACCGCCATGGCGAACACCAGCGCGATCAGCACCCGCAGCGCGATATCGAGAGACGGCGCCGACCACAGCACCAGCGCAGCCTGGATCAGGAGCAGCAGGTGCGTGCCGACCATCAGGCGGATCGCCGAGGGCCCGGGTGAGGCGGAGAGGATTCCGCTCATGCCCGCCGCCATGTGCGAATGCGTCCGAGAGCCCGTTCGAGTGCCGGCATACCGATAACGATCAGGTTGCCACTGACGAGCGCCACGACGCCAAGCACCGCGAGCGATGCCGGCAGGACGGCCAGCGCCCATGTCAGGAAGATCATCAGGGAAATGCAAGCGTCGAGTGCGGCTGCGGCGATCAGCCATTGCGTGCTGCGATGGGCTGCCCAGCGCGCTTCACGCAAGCACTCGGTCTGGAATTCGACTTGCCGATGCAGCAGGGCGAGTTCGGTGCCCATTTCGTCGTGGCGACGCAGCAGGAAATCGTGGGGCGACTCGTCCGCGTGGCGGCCGGCAAATGGGCAATGCAGCGTGCGGGCGCTGCCGTTCGCGAATGCAGGGGTGGTCATTGGTTCCTCCAGTGGCGATAGCGCGCGGCCAGATGGCCGGAGAGGCCTGAGAGGCCGATCAGCAGCAAGCCGCTAACCAGGCAGGCGACCCCGACGGTGGCCGCGCCGCGCAGCACCAGCGCAGACGGTTGATGCAGCGCGAAACCGGCAGCCAGCACGAGCCCCGCCATCAGCGTGGATTCGATCAGGATCAGCCGGAACCGCCAGCGCAAAGCCGCGGCTTCGGCGCGGATCGCGACGCGCGCCTCGATCATGCGCTCGAGTTCGGCATCCGTGCTCCAGTCGAACGGGAACTGGTCGGAATGGGGGTGCTTGGAGCGCATCACAGCGCCTCCTGCACGGTGCTGGCGAGGCGCAGCGGCGGGCGCTGGCCGAGGATCTCGGCAGGGTCGACACCGGCCAGTTCGCAGACCGCTTCGAGCGGTGAGCGGCCGAGCCGCAGCAGCGCTTCGAAGGCGGCGACTTCGGTCGGGGCCGAGGTGTTGATCCAGTAGCTGAACGGATCGACCACAAGCCGCGCGATGCCCAGGCCCAGCGGGCTATCGATGAACACCTCGCTGTAATTGGGCTTGTTGTTGCGGACCGATTTCAGCAGCTCCAACACGAAGCCCGAATAGTCGAGGATCTTGTTCTCGACCGCCTTGTCATAGGTCGAGCCTTGCAGGAGAAACCGGGTCGCGGCATTTTCGAGAATGACCTGGCCGGTTCCGCCGAACAACAGCAGATCGTTCATCGACTGCATGACGATGCCGAAGCTGCCCTGATATTTGCGCGCGCGCCGATAGCCTTGCCCGAACGCCTCGGCGAGGCGCGACAGATCCTGCCCGTCGGTGCGGGTCATGAACTGCGCGGCTTCATCGCAGAGCACGAAGCGCGGCCGGTCGCGTCCCGACAAGTACAGCTCCTGGGTGACGGCATTGACCACCACCATCACGACCACGTTGAACAGGTCGGGAATGTTTTTCAGCCGCTCGAGTTCGAGCACCACGAATTCGTCGCTGGAAATGTCGAGCGTCGAAGGTCCGTTGAAATAATGGCCGTAAGCCCCGTCCGACCCGAAATCGCGCAAGTTGAAGGCAAGCTCGCGCGCCACCGGAACCAGATGATCGACCCGGTCGAGCTCACTCGATATCTGCGCCGGATAGGCGCCGAGCCAATCGCGCACCGCGTCGATCCCGCGCTCGGCATGGCCACCCTCGATGGTCCACTGTACGGCGGACTTGATCAGGTTCCACTGCGCTGACGACACCCCCTTGCGGGTTGCGGCATTGGCCATCTCGGCGACGATCGCGACCGCCATGGCGATCGCCGACTGCTTGTCCTCGCCGTCGAGCGCCAGCCCCATGTCGAACGGGTTGAGCACCAACCGTTCCTCGCCGATGTCGATATAGCGGCCCGAGCAGAGCGTGCAGAGCTTGCGGTAGGAACCGCCGATATCGATGATGCGGATGAGCGCGCCGCTCGCATAATACTGCTGGCACAGATTGTTGAGCAGGAAGCTCTTGCCCGCGCCGCTCTCGGCCGAGACGATGAAATTGTAATTGTTGATGCGCGGATCGAACAGGTCGAGCGTGATCAGCTGGCCCTTGCGCCCCGTATAGAGCAGTGCCGGACGGCCGCCGCCCCTGAAGTCGGTCTGGATCGGCGCCATCAGCACGGCGGCCTTCACCGGCATGCGGAAGTCGCGCTCGAGCATGCGCAGCGTCTTGGTGTCGGGATAGAGCCCGAACGGCAGGCTCATCGGTAGGAGCACGGGGTTGAGGTAGCTCTCCTCCTGCATCATGAAGGGCAGGGGTTCGCTTTCCCACAGACGCTTGGCGCGGGCCGCCATTTCGCGGGCCTGGGCGCGGGTCTGGCCGAACACCCAGACCGTCGGGATCACCCGCACGAAGCGGCTGTTGCCCACCTCATCAAGCACCCAGCCGATCTCCTCAATCTGCTTGCCGACCTCGACCGCGAAGGAACCGGCGGCCTTTTGCGCCGAGAGGATCTGCGCGCGCTTGTGGATCTCGAAGGCCGAATGATCGAACAGGACATTGAGCGTATAGAGGAATGGACCGCCGATCTGATCGCTGTCCTCGGAGCTGCCGCGCATGCCGCCGGTCAGTCGGTTGGCGCGCTCGGCGCTGATCCGCCGGGCGGGCGCCTTGGGGGTGAGGCAGCGCGCGACCTGACCGCCCAGAAACACCTCGGGGCCTTCGAAGCGCAGATCGGGGCCAGCGTCGATGATCTGCTTGCGCAAGGGGATTGGCACCCCGCCGTCGCTGGCGCCATTGACGAAACTGCCCGGCGCGGCGCTGAACACGCCGTTGAAGATGCGCCGGTAGAAGGCCATGATTTCTTCGGGCGGCAGGGGAACGATCCCGAGCTTGGAAAGCTGCTCCTCGATCTGCCGCCTCGTATCGGATCCCAGCGGTAGCCTTGTCTTGACGGCCAGGATCGTGCGGAAATTGCGGATCGGGATGCCATGGAGTGCCTCCAGCCCGTGCCGGCCCTCACGCAGATAGTCGTAGGTGCGTTTTGCGGATGCCTGAATCAACGGATCGTCGCGGGTCTTCAAGGCCAGATAGGCATCAAGCGCATCGTCGATCAGCGGATCGGCGAAAGTGTGAATCTGAAGCACTGTGCCCGGTTCAAAGTGAATGTTCAGAAGGCCGAGCAAGGCGCTGTGAACATGGGTGAACATATAGGCGCTCGGCACCATCTCCCAGGCATAGCCCCAGCCATCGTCGATGGTCAGGAACGCAGCCTCCTCCTCGACCCAGGCGACCAGCGGCAGATGATCTGAATAGGAATCGCGCGCGACGCTGCGGCGCAAGGCGGCAAAGGTTATGCCGCCGGTGTCGCTGGTGGACCCGTTCATCGACGGGGCTCCTTGGCGGGTGTGACAGGTAAGGCAGGTACGACCGGATCGGCGGCATCCGTGCTCCGCTCGCGCAGCTGGCCCAATACCGGGAGCTGGGCCGCGGGTGACAGCGGCTCGACCAGATAGCCGCCCACCACCCAGGAGGGTCGCTCGAGGATCGAATAGACGTATCGCGGCATATAGAGCCGGTCGGGACGCTGGCGGTCGGCATAGGGCAGGATCAGCGTGCGCACCGCCTGGCTGGGTTTGAGCATCGGCGTGACAGGCTGGTCGATCAGGCCCTGCAACTCGCGATAGACGCTGTCGCGGTATCCGGCATAAGCGCCGGGCATTGCCTTGCCGCCGCCCTGCGCCGACGCGCCGGTGCCGGGCGTACCGTCTGCCTGCATTCCTCCCGGATCGCGCAGCAGCTTCTTGTCGCGGGTGACGGCGGGATCCGAGCGGGACCTGCGTCCTGCGACCGCGTCCTCATAGGCTTTCTCGGGATGGATGCACTGGCCGTGATCGGCGTTCTTGCAGGAGAACTTCTCCGAATAGGGCGACATGATCGAGCCGACCGTTGCGCAGCCCGAAAGCGGCGCGACTGCGGCGATCAGGATCAGCAGGCGCCGCGCCGGGCGGCGGGGCCGCGAGGCATTGGAGGGAGATGGCATGGCGGATACTCCAGAGCGGTAGGGGGACGTGCGCATCAGAATTTGCTCCCGGCGCTGGGTTTGATTTCGAGGGTGACGCCCTCCTGGATCACCACGACCACCTCCTTGGCCGCGCCGACCTCGACGACCGGGCCCGCCTGGCGGGCGAGATCGAGATAGAAGTCGGTCAGCTTGTCGGACGATTTGGACAGGCCGCCGGCAATGCCGGTCTTGGCGGCGTCCCCGGCATTCAGCGTGCGGACCGAACCGAGCGCTGAGGTCGAGGTTTGGCCGAAAGTATTCTCGACCGACTGGCTGATGCCGCTGATCGTGCCGGCAATGAAGCTGCGGGCGAGCGCGGCACCGGCGCGGGTCACCACCTTGCCCGACAGGCCCTTCTTGCCATCGGCATCGACGAAGAAGCCCTTGACCGGTTGATCGACGACCGAATGCTCGTCGAAATCGACACAGGACAGGCTCACCAGCTGGACCTCGACCCGCTCCTTGGCCAGGCTCCCGGTCGCATTGCCGATGACGAAGCAGCCCGAGAGGTTGGCCTTGACGTCATTGGGGAGCACGGCGGGGGCCTGGACGCGCGCGATCACCGGTTCCGGGTTCGAGGTCGCGTCCCGGCTCGCCAGCGCGTCCACCCCGGTCAGGAGCCGTGCTTTCATGAAACCAGGCGGCAAATAGATCGTCCGATTCTTTTTTTTCGAATCCGCCCCCGTTCCTGATGCGTCCTTGGGCAGGACCGGGCTGGTGGCGGCCCCGATCGATCCCACGACTTTCTCGATCGGCGGGGCAGGGGGCGCCGCTGGAGGCGCGGGTATTGACGGCGGTGCGGGCAATCCTGCGTCGCCGCCGCCAGCCCCTGACGCTGAGGGTGGATAGGCAGGCGCAGAGCCGGGAAGTGCGGGCGGCAGCGCGCCGCCATCGCCGCCCATGTCTGCGCCGGTGGCACCCGCATCGGTACCCGCCCCATGTTGTGGCAGCTTGCCTTCCTCGATCGCCGTGACCCGGTCGCCGAGCAGCTGCTGGCCGCCGAGGATTTTTTCGAAGTCCCCGCGCAGCTTGACCTCGAGGCTGTCACCGCGAAGCCCTGCGCCCATGTCGAGCTTGGAAGCGGCGGGCGCGGCGGATTCGGGCTTGTTGCTGCTCGAGCTTGCCGCATAAAGTCCGTAACCAAGCACGCCGATGGCCCCGGCGAGCGCCGCCTGCTTGACCCGGAGCTTGGCGGTGGAGCCGAGCACATCCCAGCGGGCTTTCCAATCGAGCAGGGCGGGGCCACGCGCGAAGGTACTGTCGGCGGCTGCCTGTTCGGCAAGATGTGCCCGGTAGGGATCTTGCGCGCCGGTCGTATCGACACCGGGCAGTGGACGCGCATCAGGCACAGATTTGTCGTCGGCGCTCATTGCACCTCTCCCCGGCGAATGACGATGAGGCGCGCGGTTTCGCCCGCTTTGAGGACAAGCCGGTCGAGCGTAACAGCAAAGATCTGGGCGCCGAGTGTGGGGGTGAGGAAAGCCCGCTCATCGAACGCGGCGTCACTGGCCGCGCTCACCAGATATTCGGATGCGGAAAGCCCCGCGCCCTCGATCTCGACGCGCCGGCGCTCGTAGAGCGAGGCGGCGGGGAGACCTGCAAGCGCGATACTGCCGCCGCGCGGCGCGACTTCGGCAAAGCTTGCCGGCACCCGGTCCTGTAGCAGCGCGAGCGTAATCGACACTGCGCGATCTTCCTCGACCAGCGGTCCGAGCAGATCGGCATTGGTCTTGGCGCGCTGGGGTGCGCCGGGGGCGAGCGTGACCGTCTGCGCCGGGATATCCGACGGCTCGGCATAGAGCGGATAGATCGCCCCGTTGCAGGCAATGAAGAATTCCGACGGGCTGGTCACATAGCTGCGGGTTGTGATCCCCGCATCGTCAGTTTCCTTGACCAGAAACTTGATCCAGGCGTCCGACCCGGCTTTCTCGACCGCGATCGCTTTTTCGGTGGAGAATTTGACCTCCTCGATCTCGCCGCCCAGGCAGACGACATGATTGATGTCGCGGTTGGACAGGCGGATGCTGCTCGTCTGATCGGGCAGGGCGATCATGGGCTGAGCCATGGCGGGGGCCGTGTGCAACAAGGCGACTGCGGTCAGCAGCACAGCCGATCTTGCGCGTGAGCTGCGCCGTTTACCGGGTTTCGGCATCGAAATTTTCCTCGGTGAGCTGGGTGAGCCAGAAGCGGCCATTGTCGATCGCGTAACCGATGCGCAGATTGCCGCGAAACTTGCGGATCACGCCGCCGATGACGCGGACCTTCTCGACCGGCACGACGATGTCACTCGCGGTCCAGGTGACAGGCTGGTCGGGGCGGATATAAGTAGCGATCGACAGCGTCGGATTGTCGGCAAGCTCGTCGAGGATGGCGTTCAGGGTATCCCGCATGCCATTATAGGCGCTGGGGTGCGCGAGGCTCAGCAGCTCCTGGAACTGCTTGTCGGCGGAATAGGCCGAATAGGTGCCCGCGAGGCTGACGATGTTGCGGGTCATGGTTCGCAGGTACGCTGCCGATGGCGCGTTGCCGGTGATATAGAGGTCGCCCGATGCCCCGAACGGCACGATTACCGTGCGCTGGTTCTGGTTGGTGGTGTAGATCAGCGTGCCCAGCACCGCGGTCACCCCGAACATGCCGGCAATCGCGAATTTGAGCAGCCGGTTCTCTTCGAACAGGTTCGCCGAGCCCTGCAGATAGCGGTGGATGCCGAAGCTTGCCGGTTTTCCGGCCAGGGGATCGTCGTGTGCGCCGGTTCGGCGTTTGAGGAAGGGCATGGGTATCCTCACTCGTAAAAGCGGGTCTGGGTCGGACCCGGATAATGACGGAAGCGGACCAGGCCCCACCGCCAGGTGAGGTGCGAGAGAAACCCGCGCGGCTTGGTGCGCTTCCAGGGGATGAAAAGGAGAAGGGCGAGGATAAGCATCCAGCCGACCATTCCGCCGACGATGACCGCGACGAAGATGGTCGACATGACCAGAATGAACTCGTCCGAACCAAACCAGAGAATCTGGACCGGGCCGTGCAGATACTGGGGCAGACGCTCGTCCAAAGCCCTTCTCCTCCTGCTTCATGACACCCGTCGTCAGGGGTCATTTCCGAAGGCCGACCATCGGCCTCCAGCGTATCGGGGGTTTCACCGGCGCTGGGTCCACACGCGGACGGGCTTGGCCCCCATGGGATTCAGATCACCATGCCGAAGGTCTGGAGGATCGAATCCGATTTGATCAGCGCGACGGCGGCAACGATGGTCGGGATGCCGACCATGATGTTGGAAAACAGCCGCGAAACGCCGAAGAGGAAAGCCGCGACACCGCCGACGAAACCGAGCGGGCCCTTGACCCCCTTGTTTACCACGATGTCGTAGATGTCGTAACCAAGGTCGCCCACGGCGGGCGCGGTAAATGCATGGGCAGCGCCGCCCACCAACGCGAACAAGGCCAAAGGGACGCCGATATTGGCGATTCCAAGTGCAGGGCCCAGCGCGTGTTTGCCGAAATTCCGGATCATTTTCGTACTCCTGATGATGGAACCGTCCGGGGTTCTGCCTGCCGCCATCGATGGTGATCGCTGTCGGCCGACGGCTGCGGTGGACGGCTCCTGGAAAGCGCCGCGACCGCCGGCATTCCGGTCCGCCTGGCTTCCGGCCGATCCGGCCAGGCAGAAGGCGTCCGCCATGTGAGGGGGAAGGGGATCGGCAGGCCGGTGCCCTGTGTCAGTTCGGCGCATGGGATGGCTCTGTCGTGGGTTCCCTGTGGGCCGTGCTGTTTTGGCCTTCGAGAAAGACTTCGAGTTCGGCCTGCTGGAAGCCCGACACGAGCTTGCCATCGATGATGAGGGTCGGCGTACCGCCAATGCCCAGCTTGCGAACGGTTTCGGCATCGGCCTTGATCTTGGCCGCGCCCGTCTCGCAGGTCATGAGTACCTTGGGCGCGGAGCCCGCATAGATCGCGCGGAACGCCGCTTCCTTGTTGGCCGAGCACAAGATGTGCTCGGCCTTCGCAGCGGCATCGGGATGAATGCCGCTGACGAAATAGATCATCCGTCGCACCGGCTTGCCTTCGGCCGCCTTGGCTGCCCAGAACTTGTCGAGCGCGCGGCAATATGGGCAATCGGGATCGGTGAACTCGATCACGGTCGGCGCATCGGCGGGGCCGATGCCCAGCGCTTGGGCGGGATCGATCACCTGGAGCCGCTTCGCGGTACTGACCTGCTGGGCAAGCGCGGTCAGATTGACGCCGTTGCGGTCGAATATCGTCGCAAACAGGATATGTTCGCTGGCCGGGGCGTAATAGATCATGCGACCGCCTGCGACCGCCTGGTAGATCGCACCCTTGACCGGCGAGAGTTCGAACTCGTCGAACTGGAGGTTGGTAAAGGTCTGGCGCAACTGACGCTGGGCCACGTCTGCCGCTTGGTTGAGCGCCTTGGCATCGGCTTGGCCGCCGATTTCACTGACGTCATCGGGCGTAGCCAAGGCTGCGCTGCCGCTCAGGACCAGCGCGAACGCGCATGTCGCAGCGCGCAGCGCCGTGAAGTTAGCGGGTTTCGCCATGGGGAGTTTCCTTTTGCTGGGTGGGGAGGAGCGCGCGCCGGTCGATATGGACGGCGCTGCCCAGAATGACTGAGCCTGTGATTGCGGGGCTGGGCGCCACTGATCGTTCAACCGCCTGTGGGGTGATGGTGCGAATGACAAAGCCATCGTCCGCCTGGGCGATCACCTTCGGCGATGCCGCTTGAACTACAGCGACGGGATGATGGTGCCCTGCAGTGCAGGCCTGGACGAAGCCAGCGCCGAGCAGCAGGAGCGGGACACTCGATCGATGTTGCTGAAATTCGTACACCTGCCGCCTCCTGCCAAAATGGGGAGTGCATCCATCCGCAGGTGCCCTCTTATGGGCTAGGGCCGGATGCGCTCTGTGGCAGCAGCAATGGTGTGTTTCACTTCAAATGGGCAAGACGCAGGCCATTGTCTTGGGCGTAAGCTTGGGTCATCGTTTGAAGCGCCAGTGAGTTACGTTTTTGGTTACCAATTTATTGTAAATGCAGTCCGGCCAAGAGCCGGCAGAAGGGGTGAAGATCGGCTCTGCTTGATGAGAAGGGACGAATCGCGCGGTGGGAAGGGTATCGAGAACCTTCAAGTTGAAACTGTCGCCCGCCGGGGTCGAGCTGTTCCTCGACTGTCATTGTCGGCTCGGTCATCTCGTCAATGAGCTGCTTCCGTTCGGCAACACGCTATACTGTGCGCTGCTTCATCTTGGCCATGTCGATATCCAGAACATCGTCGATGACCTGAAAACGCTAAAGGATTCAGGTCTAGATGGCGACCGCGTCTGCTTCGTCGGCGCGCCCTTGTCGCTATCCGATGTGACATCCCGGATTGCGGAACGATTGGGCCAGCAGGCACTGAAGCGCGGACCCGCAGCATTGAACTCGCGCCTGTTCATTGTTGCCCTGAAGCAATTTCGTCTGGCTTCTGCCGAGGCAGTCACGTCTGCCTACGATGAAATGCTTACCCAGGCCGGTGACTATTTGAAAATCGGCAAGACGCTGCGCTCAAGACGCACTGAGTTAAGTCCGATCAGGCAATAATGGCCTCAATTGTCATTGACTGATTATGTATCACACACCAATTCTCGGATGTCGAGCTGCCGTGGCGGGCTAAGCTGCTGTCAGGAGTTGGAGATGCTGCATCACCGCATGGCATCCGGACCCGACGCATCCTTGCTTGCCGAGCTCAAGCAGATGTCGGGAAGGAGAATCGAGATCGAACGGAGACGCGAAGGCCTTACCCAGTCCAGGCTCGCCAAAAGCGTGGGCTTGGGCGTGAGCTGGATACGCGAGATCGAATCCGGCAATCCGAAGACGAGGATCGACGATCATCTGCGTTGCTCGGCGGCGCTCAGGATGTCGCCCAGCTATATCTTTATCCCGCTGCTGTTCATGGCGCATGGGTTGCAATTCACGCCGCAACTGCTCGCCGGTAATCTTTACGAGCTCGAACGCCACTGGCTCGAATTCATCGTCGATCACAACATCGCCGATATGCGCCGGATTCTCATGCACGACCGGAGCGACGAAGGCGGAACTTTGCCTCCTCAACGTCGGGTTTGAACGCGCGACAGACGGTAACGCAATGATTTATAACCAAAACGGGGCGATTGGCTTTTGACAATTGAAGTTAGGAGTCTGACTGGCCCGCCAGTCGTAGCACCTGGCTTTCCCGGTCCCGTCGACCACCAGTCCCCATCATTCTACACGGAGGCATGCCAATGGTTCGAAACACGCTGCGAGTAGCGCCTGCACCCATGACTTGCGGCGCGCTTGCCGGGCGCGCCGGATCGCCTCTGCAGTACGCAAATCAAAGGATTGTGATCGGTGTTACTGGTGACAGCCGATGACCGGGCCGGACGGGGGAATCCGGATGAACGCCCGCCGACCTTCATGTTCGACGAAGAGGCGCAGCAGGGTGCACTGTCTCATGAGGCCGAGCCTGATCATCTCGCCCGAGGTCTTCACATTGCCAGATGGTGCCTGAAGGCGCGGGGCCTTCGCGACGATATGTTCGGTCCGGGGCTGTTTTCCGATCCGGCCTGGGATATTCTGCTCGACCTCTACATTGCCGAAGCAAAAGACGAGCACGTACAGATCACCAGTCTCGCGATCGCTGCTCGGGTTCCCCACAGTACGGCGATCCGCTGGGCGGGGAACATGACTCGATCTGGCCTGCTGGAGCGCCAAAAGGATCCCCGAGACGCTCGGCGTATCCATATCAGCCTCAGCCCCCGTGCGAGAGTGCTTTTGCAGGAATATCTTGAGAAGCTCAGCCGGGACGGGCAGGCGCCAATTCCGATCCTTGCACGTCAGTCACCTTGAAACACAAATCCCAGATCGAACCAGAATTGGTAAAACACCGGATATTGCCTTCCTTGCCTTTGCATACCTGGTCCCAGGCGATAGATCGGGATCAGCATTTTTGGTGTCCGGGCAATGTATTGGAACAATCCTGATGGATAAAGAGCTTAACCCGGCGTTTGATCTCCTTACCCTCACAGCGGACATCGTTTCTGCGCATGTCGCGAACAACAGCGTGACGATCGCCGATCTGCCCTCCTTGATTGCCGGGGTCTACGGTGCCTTGGCTGGACTGAAGGCACCAAGGTCCGCCGAGGAAGCTGCGCCGCAGCCTGCGGTTTCGATCAGGCGCTCGATCCGGCCGGACACCATCGTTTGTCTCGAAGATGGGCAACAGATGAAGATGCTCAAAAGGCATCTGATGACCCATCACCAGATGACCCCCGGCGATTACCGCGCCAAGTGGAACTTGCCGGCCGATTATCCCATGGTCGCCCCCAACTATGCCGAGCGGCGCCGTGCGCTGGCGCTCAAGATCGGACTGGGCCGCAAGAGCGCGAAATCGGCGCCGACACCTGCTATCGCCCCGGCCAAGAAGCCCAAAACACTGCGCAAGAAGCTGTCGATGTTCGCACCCAGCGAATAGGGACCACTGTGCTCGTCATCCGGGCGACAAAGCCCATCAAACCTCACAACAGGGAGAGTGCATCATGAATAGTTCCGAACTGGTCGAGCAGATCGCCGCCGCCAATAATCTGACCAAGGCCGACGCGAAGAAGGTCGTTGATTCCGTATTCAGCGCCATCGCCGAGGCTGCGGCGAAGGGTGACGAGATAGCATTGAATGCATTCGGGAAGTTCAAGGTAAAAAGCAGCCCGGCCCGCGAAGGTCGCAACCCTTCGACCGGCGAGACCATTCAGGTCGCGGCTTCGAAAAAACTGACGTTCTCGGCGGCTAAGGCGATCAAGGATAAGTTGAATGGATGATTGGCGTATTTCAAATCTGCTAATCGGCCGAGCCACCTATCGCATGGTAAAGCTATGTTCGTGCCGGTGAAGTGGTGCGGTATCCGAGCGCCACTTCACGGGCGAAACGCGCACCATTCTGGCTACCCTACGCAAATCCGACATAACTGGTGGCGGTTGTGATCGGGAGCGGATATTGACGACCTGCTTCATGACATCTTCCGACGTGCATCCGCTTGGAAGGAAGAATCGTGGCGAGCACCCCCAGCTATCCAATGACCGTTCGTATTCCGGATGCTGTCCGATTGACGGGAATCAGTCGATCGACTTTGTATGTTCTGATCAGAGACCAAAGAATCGAGACGGTAAAGGTGGGTAGGTCCCGCTACATCGTCGTTGCGAGTCTCCAGCGTTTCATTGACGCCAATCGCATGTGATGCAGTTGGATAGCCAGATCGTTGGCGATCAGTAGCTCATCAGCATCACTCTGCCATCTCCCTAAGAAACGGATTGCTTCCTTGATGCTCCAAAACTCTCACCGGGAGGGAAGGGGGAGGTATGATGCGGCCAGAACCGAGGAAGTAGGTGCCTCGAAATGACGTATTTGCGTCTTGAGGCATGGGTGAAGCGGATAGGGAAAGGGCATTCGGCACATCAAGCACGAGCAGAGGGCCAAGAAGGCGCTGTAGCAGAGGGTACGCACTGCAACCTATACGCAACCTAATTCAAAAAATTAGGTTGCAGGGTCGGCGCGATCCACCAAGCCATCTCTATAAGAGATTGGGTTTAATGGTAAAATATGGTGGACGCACTTGGGCTCGAACCAAGGACCCGCTGATTAAGAGTCAGCTGCTCTACCAACTGAGCTATGCGTCCACACCGGCAATCGGGCGATCTGGATGACCAGTGCCCGTTGGCGTGGGCGGGCAATTAGCAGCGTCATCGGGATTCGCAAACCCTAAATTGCTTTGCGGCGCAGAAATATTGCGCAGACCCGCTTCAGCCCCAGTTTCCGGGGTTGCTGGCGCGGCTGTTGGAGCGGTCGATGGCCATGATGATGCCCACGCACAACATCACCGTCAGCATCGACGATCCGCCATAGGACATGAAGGGCAGGGGGATGCCCACCACCGGGGCCAGCCCCATCACCATCATCAGATTGATCGCGACATAGAAGAAAATCGTCGTCGTCAGCCCCGCCGCGACCAGTCGGGCGAAGCGGTCGGTCGTGCGCATCGCCACCCGCAGACCCCAGCGGAACAGCAGCATGAACGCGCCGATCAGCAACAGGCCGCCGGCCATGCCCCATTCCTCCGCCATGGTGGCGAACACGAAGTCAGTATGGCCTTCGGGCAGATAGTCGAGATGGCTTTGCGACCCCTGCAGAAAGCCCTTGCCCCAGAAACCGCCCGATCCGATCGCGATCTTCGACTGGCTGATATGATAGCCCGCGCCCAGCGGATCGCTTTCCGGGTCCATGAAGATGAGAACGCGCTTTTGCTGATAGTCATGCAGGAAACTGAAGGCGACCGGCACGATCGCCGCCAGCGTCAGCCCCGATCCGATGAACAGCCGCAGCGGCAGCCCGGCCAGGAACATGACGGTCACGCCGCCCGCCAGGATCATCGTCGCGGTGCCAAGGTCCGGCTGCACCAGCACCAGCGACCAGGGCAGGCCGATCAGCACCAGAGCGGGCCAGATCGCGTTCCAGCTGCGGATTTCCCCCACCGGCAGCCTGGCATAAAAGCGCGCCACGGCCAGCACGATGATCGGCTTCATGAATTCGGAGGGCTGGAGTTGCATGAAACCCAGATTGATCCATCGCTGGCTGCCCCCCCTGACGCCGCCAATCAGTTCGACCAGAAACAGCGCGATCAGCACGCCGACATAAGCGGGGAAAGAAAAGCGCGCGAAGATTTCGAGCGGGATGCGACTGAGCACCAGCGCCATCGCGGTAAAGACGCAGAAACGGACCGACTGGTTGACGGCCCAGGGAAAGATATTGCCGTTGGCGGCGCTGTAGAGGACCAGCGTGCCAAAGCCTGCAATGGCGAGCAGCAAGGCCATGACGCGCCAGGGAAATTGGGTGAGCGGCTGCGGAATGATGCTCATGGCGCGTCCGCCACATTGCTGCCGGGCGGAGGCGGTACGTCGTCCGCCTCATCGGGGGCGGGGGGGGCAGGCGGCGGCGTGGCGCTATTGCCCGCTTCCGCTACGTTGCTGGCGTTGTCGGCTACCTGCGGTGGCACCTCGCCCTTCTCGATTGCGCGGGCCAGGCGAAACGCACCCATCTGCCGCGCCTGCCGCTCGGTCGGCGTGCCGCCCCAACCCTTTTCCAGCGTCTCCAGCTTCTCCATCGCCTTCTTGGGATCGAACATATAGGATAGGGTATCGCTGGCGATCATCGGTGCATCCTCGTTGCGGATCATATGTCCGCCATGTTCGATGATGCAGCCGACCGCATAGCGAGGATTGTCGAACGGCGCGAAACCCTGGAACAGCGCATGGTCGCGCAGCTTGAAGGCAAGCGATGCGTCGCGCCGCACCCCGCCTGCGCGTTCCGCCATGGTGATGCGCCGGACCTGCGCCGTGCCGGTCTTGCCCGCGATCAGTACGCCGGGAATGGCCATGCGTGCGGCCCCGCCCGTGCCACCGCCATTGACGACCGCGCTCATCGCGTCGCGGATGATCACCAGATGCTCTTCCGACGCACCCACGGAGGACGGGGCAGGGCGTTTGGCGCCATGGAGGAAATTGGGCATCAACTGCTTGCCGGTCGCCAGCCGCGCGGCCATCACCGCCATCTGGAGCGGGTTGATGAGCATATAGCCCTGACCGATGGTGGCGTTCACCGTGTCGTAAACCTGCCATTTCTGGTCATATTTCTTAAGCTTCCAGGCCGGGTCAGGCACTGTGCCATAACTCTGGCTGGGGAAGGGCAGGTCGAAACGCTGGCCCATGCCGCACCGCCGCGCCATCGCGGCGATCCGGTCCATGCCGATGCGCTGGGCCATTTGATAGAAATAAATGTCGCAACTCTGGGCGATGGCGGTCCGCATGTTGACCGCGCCATGGCCGCGCCGCTTGTGACAGTGGAACAGCGTATTGCCGACGCGCAGCGCCCCTGAACAGCCGACCGTCTCCTGCGGCCCTATGCCCGCCTCCAGCAACGCCAGCGCCACCATGGGCTTTACGGTCGATCCGGGCGGATAAAGCCCCTGCAACGTCTTGTTGCGTAAGGGCACATGGTCGTCCTGCGACAGCATCGCCCATTCTGTCTGGCTGATGCCGTCGGAAAAGCTGTTGGGATCGAAACTGGGCATCGACGCCATCGCCAGCACGTCGCCATTGGCGCAGTCGACCACGACGACAGAGCCGCTCTGGGTCGCCAGCCGTCGCCCGGCATATTCCTGCAATCCCGCGTCGATGGTCAGCTTGATCGCGTTGCCCGGCGTGTCGGGCCGGGTCGTGAGTTCGCGGACGATCTTGCCCCGCGCGGTAACCTCGACCCGCTTGGCGCCGGGCTTGCCGGTCAGATGCTCGTCAAAGGCGCGTTCCAGCCCGTCCTTGCCAACCTTGAAACCCGGCGTGATGAGCAGCGGGTTCTTGCGCTCCTTATATTCCTCCGCCGTCGCCGCGCCGACATAGCCCAATAGATGGCCGACCGTAGAGCCGGCGGGATAATGGCGCGAAAATCCCTGGCTCGGCGCAACGCCCGGCAGGTCGGGCAGGCGCACGCTGACGGCGGCAAATTGATCGTAGGTCAGCTTGTCGGCGACCTGCACCGGGCGGAACCCGGCCGATTTGTCCAGTTCCTCGCGGATGCGATCGACCTCATCCTGTTCCAGGCTCAGCAACTGCGCCAGATGCTTGACCGTCGCGTCGGCATCCACCACCCGCTGCGGGATCAGATCGACGCGAAAATCGGTGCGGTTGTTCGCCAGCGGACGCCCGTTGCGGTCGATGATCCAGCCCCGGCGCGGCGGGATCAGCGTCAGGTTGACCCGGTTGCTCTCCGACAGCAGCGTATATTTCTCATTTTCCGCAATGCTGATCCAGGCCATCCGCGCGGCCAGCAAAGCGCCAATTCCGCCCTGTATCGCCCCCAGCACCATGGTGCGACGGGTGAAGGTGAAGGACTGTGCGGCTTCGGTGATGATCCGGTGCTTGGGGCCGGGAAATTTCATGCCATCACGCGCCAGCGGTCGATCCGCGCGCATTGGCGGACGACAAAGGGAAACAGCAATATCGTCCAGAGCATCTGTGGTGCCACCAACAGGAACCTCACATCGCCTCCGCCGGTGATGCGGGTGAAAAACAACCCACCGGCCATGCAGAATATAATGGCGAAACCCGCAATCAGCCAGTCCTGCCGGTAACTGCGCCATATCATGCGATGTTCGATCGCGTCGACGCCCATCAGCATCACCGTCCACAGGAACATGGCGGAACCGATTGGCTGGCCGCTCAACATATCGTCGAACAGGCCGAGCGGCAGGCCGATCCACGCCCGCCACAATTCCGGGCGCAGCAAGCGCCAGGACAGGAGGACCAGCAGGCCAAAGGGCGGCATGACCGGCGACTGGGCGATCAGCGGCAGTGCCGTGACCGTCGATCCCAGCATGACGGTGATGACCGGGATGCCAGCCAGCCGGAAACGGGATGGGTTCCGCCCCAGTCGCGGCACATGATAGAGATGCCGGTCGATCATGGCGTCGCGGTGTTGCCCGGCTCCGCACCCTCCGTCGGGGCGGGCGCGGCAGGACCGGGCCGGGTCACGACCTGCTCGAACGCACGCTCGACCACGACAGCATCGACCCGCGAGGGGTTGGCGAGCGGGAAGCCCCAGGCGATTTCGCCCTGCACACGCACGATCACCGCAACCGGAATATTGGGCTGATAAATGCCGCCAATGCCTGACGTCACCAGCAGGTCGCCCGGCTTGAACGGATTGCGCCCCGCCGACAGCGCCCGGATTTCCAGCGATCCGTCGCCAGCACCGGTCGAAATGGCGGGGATATTGTCGC
>NZ_CAVK010000043.1 GCF_000382885.1 Sphingobium indicum BiD32 | reverse complement strand
CTGCGATCGCAGGGGGCAAAGCTGACACAAATGTATCACGATCCGGCCATCTCGTTTGTCGTCAGGCGGCCAACATAACTGTCGTCACACAAGGGCCACCGCACGGTGTTCGGCGATTGCGAAAAATTCCCGCGAGGGATTTACGCGGTCAGGGCCGAACGCAGTGTGAAGAGCCTTTTCAACCTTGTGGGCATCGTGAACTGATCGGGCGACCGCAACCTTAAATGGCAGCGGGACACCTGTCGCACGGCTGAGTTCAGCTACCCTGCGTTCGACACCTTCGCCAGATGTCCGGCCAATTTTAATCATGCCGGGCATCGCGTCATTAGTGAGAACATAGATGATGCCGACCGCAGGTTCTTGGCTGGCGGCGTCTTGATAGTCATTCATACGCGTCCTCCAACGCCCTTAAACTTTGCAACGAAGTCCGAAACTCTCTGGAATACGGCGTTCTTCCGTTTGAGGTATTCTGGATTCAGCGGGCTCATTTTGGGCAATGTATCCTTCAAATCGTTGCCATTTTCACTGGCGAACTCACGTCTGATCGAGTTTGTGACGTAGCGCTTGGCGGCTTCAAGATTGAGGCTTTCTACCGAAACAAGCTCTTCAAACTCGCGACGCTGCTCTTCCTGTGCAAATGCGAAGAATGCCTCGATCACACCGTCTTTGCCGTCGATCTCGTCGAGGTCAGTCCGATTGATAAAATCGACGATGAGATCCTCCTTCGCCCGATTTCCCAAGCTCGCTCGGATCACGCGGCGGGCCTCGTCGATCAAATCGCTCTTGTCCTCGGTGTGGCGATTTTTCTCGAAAATGAGCTCAAGTATGTAGTCGAGATTGATTTCTTGAGATTTCAACAGGTCGACTTCAAAGACAACATCATCCCAATCTAGTGTGGATCTGTCGCGCTCCTTCGCCACCTTCTCTCGTCGCAACCAATCACGAATGTCGTTATAGGTTGATTTGTAATCTTGGATTTTTCTATCGGCTGGTAGTTGAACCTCGGCCAGCTTGGCGACGTCTGCATCGCTCAGGTGATGGAGGTCCTTGAACACCTCCAAAGCCTCTGTGTCCCGCTGGTCCAAATTCTGAAAAGCCTTTAAGGCAACGAACTCGTCGAAATTTTGCAGAATGTTTTCAGCCCTGAGGAATTCGCCAAACAGCCGTGCGAAATCCTTCTTCTCCGCTTCTGTGAAGATGTCGCTCGGATCAGGTGTCAACGGCGGCGCAAAAGTCGGCCACGGGGCGGAGTAAAAGTAGGCCATTGTGGCGCGCGCCCGGGGGAGTGGCGTGAGGGCGTAGCCCGAGGGCCACTCCCCCGGGCGTTGGCCTGATTTTCAGGGGTTGGTTTTGGACTTGCGGGCGCGGCTATGGGCGAGGCGGTAGCTCTCGCCATTCATCTCCAGAATGCTGACGTGATGGGTCAGCCGGTCCAGCAGCGCGCCGGTAAGACGCTCGGATCCGAAGGTCTCGGTCCATTCGTCAAAGGGCAGGTTGCTGGCGATGAAAGTCGAGCCGCGTTCGTAGCGCTGTGAGATCAGCTCGAACAGCAATTCAGCGCCGGTTTTGGAGAGTGGCACGAAGCCTAGTTCGTCGATGATGAGCAGCTTGTATCCCGCCATTTGTTTCTGGAAGCGCAGGAGGCGTCGCTCGTCACGGGCCTCCATCATCTCGCTGACCAGGGCGGCCGCAGTGGTGAAGCCGACGGACAGCCCCTTCTGGCATGCTGCCAATCCGAGCCCAATAGCGATATGCGTTTTGCCCGTGCCCGATGGACCCAGAGCGATGCCGTTCTCACGGCGCTCGATCCATTCGCATCGCGCCATCTCGAGCACCTGCATTTTGTTGAGCCTGGGGATGGCGGTGAAGTCGAAGCTGTCGAGGCTTTTGACGGCGGGGAAGCGCGCCACCTTGATGCGCCGCTCCACCATGCGACGCTCTCTGTCGATCATCTCCATCTCGATGAGCCGGGCGAGGAAGCGGATATGGTCGACGCCTTCGGCGGCGCATTGCCGGGCCAGCTTCTCATGCTCACGAAGGCAGGTGGGCAGCTTGAGCGCCTTGAGATGGTGGGCGAGCAGGATCTCGGGAGGCTGGCCGCTCATGCTGCCTTCTGCCCGTCAGACAACAGGGTCAGATAGGCTCTGGCAATAGTCTTCTCGACCTTTGCCCTGGGGAGGAACGGATAGATGTCCAGGTCCAGCCTGGGCGGTATACGCTCCACCCGGCACAGGACCAGGTGCTTGACGGCATCGAAGCTGATGGCGCCCAGATCGACGGCGTGCTCAACGGCCGCCTGGAGATCGGCGATATCGAAGCTCTCCAGCAGGCGCAGCACCTGCACATACTCGCGCTTGCCGTGCTTGTGCATGCGCGCTTCCATCAATCGGCGCAGCGTCTCGAACGCTTCGGGTAATTGCCATCCCTGTAGCGGCGCCGCCTGATCCAGCGCATTGATCTTTTGCTCGATCAGCGGGAGATAATGGAGTGCTTGGAAGATGACCTCCTCGCGCTGCCAGCAACGAGGATGCCGGGCAATGACCTCGCTGCGGCAGCCGATCACCACCTCATCGACATAACCCCGGACCCAGACTTCCTGATGCCCCCAAGCCACCGGCACCGAATAGTCGTTGGTCTTGTAACGCACCAGGGACTGTGACGAGACACGTCCGCTGGTCTGGTCGCAAGCCTCGAAGGGCGAAGCTGGAAGGGGCTGCATCGCGGCCAGATCACGCACCAGGCGTTCGCCGATCGTCTCGCTCTCCCCGCGCAGCTTGTCGCTCTGGCGTTTGCGGCACTGCTCCTCGAGCCACAGGTTGAACGCCTCCCATGTCTCAAACTTCGGGATCGGCACCATGAAGTTGCGCCGGCAATAGCCGACCAGCCCTTCCACATTGCCTTTCTCGTTCCCCTTGCCTGGGCGCGCGTAGCGATCGCGGATCAGGTAATGAGACAGGAACCCGCTGAACAGCGATGCGCGCTTGCGCGTACCGTCGGGCAGGATCTTCGCCACCAGGCAGCGGTCGTTATCGTAGACGATTGAGCGGGGCACCGCGCCGAAAAAGGCGAAAGCATGGACGTGACCATCGACCCAGGCTTCGGCCACGGCAGCCGGATACGCCCGGACGTAGCACCCGTCACTGTGCGGCAGATCCAGCACGAAGAAGTGCGCCTTCTGCGTAACCCCGCCAATCTCCACCAACGCTTCCCCGAAATCGGCCTGCGCGTCGCCCGCCGGGTGGGCCAGCGGCACGAACATCTCCCGGCTGCGCTGCTCTCGCTCCCGGATGTAATCCTTGATGATCGTATAGCCGCCGGTGAACCCATGCTCTTGGCGCAGGCGGTCGAAAACCCGCTTCGCCGTATGGTGCTGCTTGCGCGGAACGCCACGGTCCCCATCAAGCCAGCCATCGATGGTCGCGATGAACCCGCCCAGCTTTGGACGGGCAGGCGTCGTCTGGCGCCGGTAACCCGGTGGCGACGAGTAAGACAACATCTTGCGCACCGTGTCGCGCGACACATTGAAACGCTTTGCAGCGCTCCGCTGGCTCAGCCCTTCCGCACAAGCCAGACGTACCTTCAGATAGAGTTCCACGCTGAAAATCCCCAGTCCTCCCTGCCAAGCAGAAAGGCTTCAAGGTGGACGACTTTTACGCCGCCCGCAGCGGACCTATCCCGCCGCTACCGTGGCCGAGTATTCCACCGCCGTTCTCAACCCGTCGGGACATTAGCAAAACACCTAATGCGCTGGCGCTCTTGCAGCCCAGCCGGAGGCATCACCATGACATTATCGAGTACCGCCCCTCCGGGCGACATACGCTATTGGGTCGAGTTCGGCCTGAAGATCATTCCTCTGAAACAATTGCTGTCGGGCGCTGCCGTCGAGGCCGATACGTGGCTGGCGAACTATTCCGCCTCTGCCGTTAACGACCATTTCGCTGAGAACCCGCGCCATCGCGTCGGTGCGGTGATTCCTCAAGGTGTCATCGGGTTCCGCGCCACTAGCGTGGAATTTGATGGTGCCCTCACTGATTTTCTCCGGTCCCTGGAAGCGCCGCCGATGCTCTGGCTACCGTCCGGGTCATTTTACCGGCTTGCTGATGGTGAGAGCATCAACGACTGGTCAACGGCCCTGCCTGACGGCGTCCAGGTCGTTGCGCCGGGCGACACCATCCTTGTGCCTGTCGGCGACAAATTGGATCGAGGTCGGTTCGGCAAATCGCTGGCCGATCTGGCAATCATCACTCTGTCGGTCGAGGAAGATGGTGGTATCGCAGGCGAGGCTGTTCCACCGGCCATGGAATTGGTGGATACGCCTCTGGCTAATATGAGCGTGCGGGGATCGGCTTCATCGTTTGAGGAACGGGCGCTTAAGATGCATCCGCTTCTAGGCAATGTCGCCATGCTCGGTCAGGCAACGGTCTGGTATGCGCCGCCCAATAGCGGAAAGACGTTGATAGCCTTGGCGCTGTTACTGGAGGCCGTCCGCGCCGGTCACGTTCTGGCTGGCAATGCCTATTATCTCAACGCCGACGATAATGGGAATGGCATCGCGGAGAAGAGCCGTTTGCTCGATGACGCTGGTGTTCATACCCTTATTCCCGGTGAGAAGGGTTTTGAGCCATACATGCTCGCCGGTCAGTTGGATGAAATGGCCGCTGAAGATCGTTGCCGGGGCGTTGTTATCATCATCGACACGATCAAGAAGTTTGTCGACCTTATGGAAAAGCGGCAGACGGCAACCTTCGCTAGTTCGATCCGTCGGTTCACCCAGAAAGGCGGAACCTGTCTCAGTCTTGCTCATACGAGGAAAAATCCCAGCGCCAACGGCAAGGCTGTCTACGGCGGCACCACGGACCTTCTGGAGGATAGCGACGCAGTCTATTTGCTGAGCGAAGCGGTCGATGTCGATGCCACCGGCGAGAAAGTCGTTAAATTCGAAAGCAAAAAGAGACGCGGAGGCGGTGCGGAAGAGGCTTATGCCTTCGCCGCCAATCCCGAATCCTATGATGAGCTTCTGGCTTCGGTCCGTCTGGTCGATGCCGATCAGATGGAGCGCATAGTGGCCAACGCTCAGGTGGCGGACGACCAGACCGTGGTGGATATGGTCCGCATTTGCATGGCGGAAGGCATCGATAAGAAGATGTTTCTCGCTGTCGCTGTAGCGGAACGCCTCAAAATCAGCAGGCGCGCGGCTGTCCAGGTGATCGAGCGCTACGAGGACCACCTCTGGACCTACACTGTCCAGGCGCGCGGCGCGAAGGTCTATCGGCTCGCCGACTGATGTTTGCCGTCCCGTCGGCGGTCAGTTTTCCAGCTTTCTGTGCCCATCGCGGGCGCAGTGGGCCGCGAAAACCTGCCGTCGTCGGGGAGGGGCCGCCCTCAAACCGCATGGCGTTGGTGATTTTCCGTTTCGCCAAAGCCAGCAGGCCAGACCCGGCCGCCCCGCATCTTCACCCCTCAACCGACCCGGCCGCGCTCCTGCGGCCTGAACCATCGTCACGTTTGAAAGGAAAATCGCAATGCCTGTTGTTTCTCTGGACGCCACGTTCGTCCTCACCGCCACCTGTCCGCCCGACAAGCGCAAGGTGGATTTTTACTCGGATAAGCTGTCCGGCTTCATCCTGGAGGTCCGGGCGAACGGCGGGAAGTCGTTCCACCTTCGCTACAAGGACGCTTACGGCCGCCTGCGCCAGATGCGGATCGGGCCTTACCCTGACATCAGCTTTGAAAAGGCGAAGCGCGAGGCGTTGAAGCTCCGTTCGCGTGTCGTGGTCGGTGAAAATCCGTTGGAGGATAAGCAGACCAAGCGGCTGGTGCCGACCGTTCAGGAATTGTCGGTACGTTACCTCGATTATGTCCGCACCTACAAGCGCAGCCATGCCAATGATGCGCGGGCACTCCGCCTGCACATCTTGCCCAAGTTTGGTAGGATGCGGCTGGACGAACTGGAGCCGGAGGCGATCGCCGTTTGGTTCCGCAAGAAGGTCGAGGAAGGGCTGTCTCCCGCTTCAGTCAACTTCCTGCATGTCGTGCTGGGCTATATGTTCAAGCTCGCAGCCCAATGGAAAATTCCCGGCGCGGAAGTGAACCCGCTGGGCACGATTCCGCATTTCGAGGCCAACAACTCGAGAGAGCGATACCTCACAGCGGCTGAAACCGAACGGGTGAAGGCGGCGATCGAAGCCAGTCCAAACCGGCAGCTTCGCTTCATCGTGCCGCTGCTGTTGCTGACGGGCGCGCGCAAGCGCGAACTGCTCGATGCCCGATGGGAGCATTTTGATCTCGACATGCGGCGCTGGCGGATTCCGCACAGCAAAAATGGCAAGGCTCGGCATGTGCCCTTGTCGCAAGCCGCCTTGGATGTGCTGGCGCAGGTGCCTCGCTGGGACGGCTGTCCCTTCGTTGTGCCGAACCCTCAGACAAAAAAGCCCTACAAGGACATCTTCTATGTCTGGAACAAGGCGCGGACAGAAGCGGGCGTGCCCGATGTTCGGATTCACGACTTGCGCCACACCTTCGCCAGCAATGTCATCTCCAACGGCCAGTCGCTTTACGTGGTCGGGCAGATACTGGGGCACGCTCGCGTGACCACATCCCAACGCTACTCGCACCTTAGTCAGGATTCGTTGCTGCTTGCGGCTGACGTTGGTGCGGCGGCAACCGGAATCGACTGGGCTGCCTGATCCTGTCGTGCCGCCCGGATTGCCCTTCGCTGGGTGATCTGGGCGGGCGATGGGCGACCTTTTCAGAACGGCTGTGCCAACGCGCTTTCAGGTGGACGCGGGCTGACCCGGACGTCACACAGGTTGGGCAGAAGTTGGGTCATGAAGCCGGATGGGCCAAAAACGATCGGGATCGCGTTGAAAAAGCTCAGGAAAGCAAAACCGATGCTTAATTTGGTGCATATCAGTCCATGGGAAGCGACGATCGGGCTATTGAAGGGGGCAGGGCGGGTGCTGCCGCCCGCTGGTCTGCTCTATCTCTACGGTCCCTATATCCGCGACGGCGTGGGGACGGCGCCCAGCAATCTGGCGTTTGACGCCTCGCTCAAGGCCCGCGACCCGCGCTGGGGCTTGCGGCGGCTGGAGGATGTCGTGGCGGCGGCGGAGGCGGAGGCGGAGGCTTTGCGCTTTGACCGGCTGGTCGAGATGGCCGCGAACAACCTGTCGGTGATTTTCAGGCGGCGGACTTGAAATAATGGACTGTTCCCGCGAAGGCGGGAACCCAGCGCCGCTGTTGGAACTGGGTTCCCGCCTTCGCGGGAACACACCGCACATATTAGGGATTAATGCCAAACAATCTCCTCCCCTTGGTCACCGCCGAACTGCTCCAGCCCGCCGATCCGCGCGCGGCGGCGATGGCGGGTGCTCTCGCAGCGAAATATCCGCAGGCTGCGCGGGCGGTTCTCTTCTATGGCTCCTGCCTGCGGGAGGCCAATCTCGACGGGTTGATGCTCGATTTCTACCTGATCGTGTCGGGCTACCGCGCGGCTTATGGCAAAAGCTGGCTGGCGCGGGCCAACCGCCTAATCCCGCCCAATGTCTTTCCGTTTGAACATAATGGCTTGATCGCCAAATATGCGGTGCTGTCCGAAGCAGACTTCGCCCGGCTGTGCAGCGGGCGGGCGGACAATGTCTCGGTCTGGGCGCGCTTTGCCCAGCCGTCGCGATTGTTGTGGGTGGCCGATGATGATGCGCGTCAACGGGCCATTGCGGCGGTCGCGCAGGCCGCACCGACATTGCTGTCGCTGGCGCGGCCGATGTCAGAACAGGGGGATGCTTTGTCGCTGTGGAAGGCGGGCTTCGACCTGACCTACAGGGCTGAATTGCGCGCCGAACGCAAGGGGCGCTCGCTCTCTATCGTGGACGCTGACCCGGACCGCTATCGCCGTTTTGGTGAGGCTGCGCTGGCCGATGGCCTGCCGCCGTCACCCGATCAGGCCGCCCTTCGCTGGCGTCAGCTTCAGCGGCGCGGCAAGTGGCTGTCGGTCGTGCGACTGGCCAAGGCGAGCTTCACCTATGCGGGCGGGATCGACTATCTGGCGTGGAAGATCAACCGCCATGCCGGGACGGCGATCGTCATCAAGCCCTGGCAGCGGCGCTGGCCCTTGCTGGGAGCCGTCACTCTGCTGCCGCGACTGTTCCGCTCTGGTTCGATCCGTTGAGCGCGGTGGACAGCGCATTGGCGAGTGCCATCAGCGTATAGGGCTTGCGCAGCACTTCATGGCCGACAAAATCGGCGCTGGCGGTCGCGTCGCCGGCATAGCCGGTCACGAACAGCACCGGCAGATGGCGGTATTGGGCAGGCAGCGCGCGGATCATTTCCGGCCCGGTCAGGTCGGGCATCAGCACGTCACTCATGATCAGCCCAATGTCGCTGTTATTGGCCAGCAGCTTGGCCGCCTTGGACGGATGATCGCAGGCGATGGGAAGGTGGCCAAGTTCCGCCAGCGCCGCCATGGTCTGGTTCAGCACGCGGGGATCATCCTCCACTACCAGGATGCGGGTGGGCGGATGGAGCGTCGCGACCCGCGCCGGTGACGCAGAATCGTCAGCATCGGCCACTGCGTCGCCGATCCGCCGGGGCAGGTAGATATGGACGCTGGTGCCCTTGTCGGGTTCGGATTCGATGCGGATTTCGCCCTCGCACTGACGCACGAAGCCGAAAATCTGGCTGAGGCCAAGCCCGGTGCCCTTGCCCACCGGCTTGGTGGTAAAGAAAGGCTCGAACACGCGGGCCAGCACGTCCGCGCTCATACCGCAGCCATCGTCGGTGACGCTCAGCACGACATAATCGCCCGCCATGCAGTCACCGACCTCGCCCGCGGCCAGCACAGCCTGACCCGTACCGATGGTCAGCCGTCCGCGCCCGTCCATCGCGTCGCGCGCATTGACGCACAGGTTCAGGATCGCATTTTCCATCTGATGCTGGTCGACGAATATGCGCCAGCCCTGTGCCTGGGGCGCGAGTGCCACGATGATCTGGTCGCCGATGGTGCGGTCGATCAGGTCGACCATGCCCGACACCAAAGCATCGGGATCGACCGCGCTGGGCAGCAACGGTTCGGACCGGGCGAAAGCAAGCAGCCGGCGGGTGAGGGCTGAGGCGCGATTGGCCCCCTCCATCGCATTGTCGAGATGCCGCGACGCTTCCTGTGGCTTCAGCCTGATCTTGCGCTTGGCCAGTTCCAGTCCGCCGACAACGACCGCCAGCATATTATTGAAATCATGGGCGATGCCGCCAGTCAGCTGACCCACTGCGTCCATCTTGTGCATCTGGCGCAGATTTTCCTCCGCCGCCGCGCGCTCGATCGATTCCTGTTTCAGCCGTTCATAGGCGTCGGTCAGTTCCGCCGTGCGGGCGCGCACCGCCAGGTCCAGCCGGTCGGCGCGTTCGGCCTCCGCCTCCGCCAGCCGTCGCGCGTTGCGGCGATCGCTATAGGCGACATGCGCGAACCAGGCTGCGAACAAGACGCACACCAGCATCGCCAGCCCCAGCAGGCGCGATGTCTGCCCCACCCACTCGGTGCGATCGCCCGCCAGCGTCACCGCCAGGCTGCGTTCGCGCAGTCGCAGATTTTCCGCGTGGATCACCCGGTCGAGCAGCGCGGTGATGCGTTTAAGGTCGCGCGACGTCCCGGCCTCATGAAAACGGCCCAGCGCGGCCATTTTCTGGTCGTAGGTGGTGCGCAGTCCGATTTCGTTGAGCGTCTTGCCGCGTGCTGCATAGGCATGTTGCAGCGCCTCTACATTGCCGCGCTGCCAGCCGGTGCCGCGCGTCGCATAGCCCAGCGCCTTTAACTGCGCGCCGGCGGTGCGCCACTGGTCCTGAAACAGGCGGCCAGTGTCCGGGTTCAGGCCGATGACATAGCGGGCAAGTGTCACTTCGGCGCGGGCGGTCTGGGCCTCGAACGCGCGGGCCAGCGCGATGATCTCGAAGCTGCGTTGCTGTTCCGCCAGCGCCCGCGCATGATCGCGCGAGGCATTGCTGGCGCTATAGAGCAGGGCGCCGAGCGACCCGATCAGCAGGATACCGAGCAGGAACGGCAACAGGCGCCGCCATGCGACGCGCCAGCCTGTTTCCCGATCGTCCATGGTATCGCTGTCTGCCATCACTCGTCACACTAGCGGAACAAGGATAGCAGCGAAACAACGCTGATCAATGGCGCGCTACTCAGGCGATTGCGCCTGTCGCCTTGCCCGCAACCTTGAACATGCCGATTATCTGTTCGACCTGCTCGTCGCTATGGTCCGCGCACAGCGAACAGCGCAGCAGGAAGGTGCCTGCCGGGGTTGCGGGCGGGCGGGCCATGTTGACGTAGAGGCCCAGTTCCAGCAGCGTCTGCCAGATCGCAACGGCCTGCGCCTGATCGGTCAGGATCACCGCAATGATCGCCGATTGCGGCGTCTTGGTCCCCAGGGTGAAGCCGAGGTCCGTCAGCCCCTGGTGCAGCCGCTTGCTGTTTTTCCACAGATGGGCGCGCTTTTCGCCCGCGTGCATCAGCTTGCGGATGCTGGTCGCGGCGGTCGCGACCACGCTGGGCGGCAGCGACGCGGTGAACACATAGGGGCGGCAGACCAGCCGCATGATCTCGAACTTGGGATGGTTGGACACGCAGAAGCCGCCGACCGTGCCGACCGATTTGGAGAAGGTGCCGACGACGAAATCGACGTCCTTCTCGACGCCCTGTTCTTCATAGACGCCCCGGCCATTGGGACCGAAAAAGCCCATGCCATGGGCTTCGTCGACCAGGACCATGCAATTGGGGTGCTTGCGCACCGCCGCCACCATGTCCGGCAGGGGCGCGATGTCGCCCAGCATCGAATAGACGCCTTCCAGCACCACCAGCTTGAGCGCGTCGGCGGGCAGGCGGCCAAGCCGCTTGTCCAGATCCTCGACGCTATTGTGGCGGAAGCGGACGATTTCCGCGTCGCCCAGGAAGCAGCCATCATAGATGGACGCATGGCTGTCGGCGTCCAGCACGACATAGTCGCCGCGCCCGGCCAGCGTCGAAATCACGCCCAGATTGGCCTGATAGCCGGTCGAAAAGACCATGGCGGACGATGTGCCGTAAAATTCCTTGAGCGCATCCTCGACTTCGCGATGGCCCTGATAGGTGCCGTTCAGCACCCGGCTGCCGGTCGTGCCTGCGCCAAATTCGTCCAGCGCCTTCTTGCCCGCCGCGACCACATCCGGGTCGAAGGTCATGCCCATATAATTATAGGTGCCGAGCAGGATCGTTTCCTTGCCCTTGATGATCGCGCGGGTAGGCGAGAGCACCTGATCCATCACGATCGAGAAAGGATCGCGCACGCCCGTGTCCAGCAGCGCCTGACGCTCGGCGATCAGCGGATCGAATTTGGACAACAGGTCGCGGGTGTCGGCGGCGATGGCGGTGTCGGTCATAATATCGTCCTCAACCCGTTCGTGCTGAGTAGGGACTGAGCTTGTCGAAGGCCCGTATCGAAGCATTGGTCCATGGGACTGATCCTTCGATACGCCGTTTCAACTTCGCTCAACGGCTACTCAGGACGAACGGTATGTTGTTACTTATGCGGCCTTCAGCTTCGCGACGGCATCCGCCAGCTGGCCGATCGTTTCGATTTCGGCCTGCATGTTCATGGTGATGAGAATGTCGAATTCATCCTCGATCGCGGCGACGAAATCCATCACGGTCAGGCTGTCCCATTCCAGATCGCCTGCAAAGCTGGTGGTTTCGGTCAGCGCGACGCCCTTCTTGTTGAAGGGGGCGATCTGCGCGGTGACGCTGTCGAAAATTGCGGTGCGATCCGTCATCTTTTGCTTCTGTCTTTCAGTAAAGCACGGCTTTTGCCGCCTCGGCCTGCCCTATGGCAAGGGAATAAGGCGGCAATCGGGCAGCATCGCGCCCGAATTTGCGCAGCGCTTTTGCGCCTTTACCGGAAATTGTCGGCGTAGGCCTGCAATTTCAGCGTCTTGGGCGGGGTCGCAATGACCGTATAGGCCACACCCTGCTTTTGCGCATAGGCGATAGCGGCTTCCTGCGATGGAAAGTTGAGCCTGAGCTGCTGCTGCGTGTCGCCAGACCCGGCCCAGCCGGTCAGCGGATCGGCCTGTTTCGCCTCTGCCGGGGCATATTCCAGCACCCATATATGGGTCAGCGCCTTGCCCGATTGCAGGGCGTTCTTCTGGTTCTGGTAAATGCGCGCGCTCATCGCGAAAGACTCCGGTAAATCGTGATGCTGCGTTGCACCAGCGTCCGCCGTGAAGTCAAGTCCGGGTGCGCGCGTCCGCACGTTTGGTGCGCAGCGTGGGCGGCGCGGCGGTCGGGTCGTCGGGCCAGGGATGGCGGGGGTAGCGGCCGCGCATTTCCTTCGCCACATCGCGCCAGTTGCCCGCCCAGAAGCCGGGCAGGTCGCGCGTCGTCTGGATCGGACGGCCAGCGGGCGAGGTGAGCGAGAGGATGAGCGGGATGCGCGCGCTCCCCACGGTCGGATGCTCGGCCAGGCCATAGAGCGCCTGCACCCGGAGTTCGACGCGCGGGCCGCCATCGGCCATATAGTCGATGGCGTGGGTGCTGCCGGCGGGGGATCGGAAATCGGGCGGGGCGAGCCGGTCCACCTGCTGCTTGCCGTCCCAGCCGATCAGCCCGTCCAGCACGCCGGACAATTGCGACCGGTCGATGTCGGACAGGCGGCGCTTGCCGGTCAGCAGCGGCGGGAGCCATTCGTCGAGGCTGGTCAAGAGCGCGGCGCCGGACAGCGCCTCGACCCCGGCGAAATCGGCGCGCATCCTCAGCGATTGTGCGGCCTCCGACCAGGGGAGGAGGTCAAGGCCGCCCTGCCGCACACCGTCCAGCAGCGCCGCGACCACCGCCGCCGGATCGGGTCGGTCGTCGGAGCCGGACGACAAGCGCACCGCGCCCAGCCGTCGTTCCCGCAGCGCCTCTATGCCGCCATTGGCGGGGCGGAAGCGGACAGTGCGCGTGGTCATGATCCGGTCGGGGAACAGCGCCAGCACATCGGCTTCGCCGATCGGTGCGGCGGACAATATGCGCGCACCAGCGGCGCTGCCCTGCACTTCGCCCACGGCCAGCCATTCTTCGCGGGCGAGGGGCGACAGCGGATCAAGCCGGAAGCCGCGCCCGCCCACGCTCGCCCAGTCCGCGCCATCGGCGGAGCGGCGTTTGGACACGCGATCGGGGAAGGCGAGGGCGAGGCAGAGGCCGGTCGCTTCGGTTGCGCTGTCAGTCCCCCTCCCGCTTGCGGAAGGGGTTAGGGGAGGGCGTGTCGCCAGGTAAGCAGTTGCAGACCCTCCCCCGCCCCCTTCCGCAGGCGGGAGGGGAGCAAGACGGTCGGGCGTCGCGACCAGCTTAGCCCATCGTTTCGCCAGCGCGCGTCCCGCATCCGCGCGCTTGCCGTTTTCGCGTCGCCAGCGTTGCAGGCGCAGGGTCAGGTCGGTGTCCTGCCCCCCGATGCCGCGCTCGCCCAGCAGCACGGCAATCTCGGCGGCGGTCTGCGCCAGCCCCATTTCGCCCGCCCGCACCAGCATATGGGCGATGCGCGGGCTTAGCGGCAGTTTCGCAAGCGCCTTGCCATGCGGGGTGATCCGCCCGTCGTCGTCCAGTGCCTCCAGCGCGGTCAGCCGGGTGCGCGCTTCGGCGACGGCGGCGGCGGGCGGCGGGTCGAGCCAGCGCAGCGTGCCGGGATCACTCACGCCCCACAGCGCGCAGTCGAGCAGCAGGCTGGAGAGGTCGCTTTCCATGATCTCCGGCGGATCGAAGGGCGGCATCCCGGCGCTGGCGGCGGCTTCCCACAGGCGATAGGCGACGCCGGGCCGCTGCCGCGCGGCGCGGCCCGCGCGCTGGGTCGCCGACGCCTGGCTGGCGCGTTCGGTCACTAGCCGGGTGACGCCCGCCGCCCGGTCATAGCGGGGCCGCCGCGCGAGTCCCGCATCGACCACGATTCGTACCCCGTCGATGGTCAGGCTGGTTTCGGCGATGCTGGTCGCCAATATGATTTTGCGCGCCCCCGACCGGGATGGCCGGATGGCGGCGCGCTGGGCCGCCGGGTCGAGCGAGCCGTGGAGCAGATGCACCTCACAAAGACCACCCTCGATCCGCTCCGCTGTCCGCTCAATCTCGCGCACGCCGGGCAGGAAGGCGAGCAGGTCGCCCTCTGTTTCCTCGCCGATGGCGCGGCGGATAGCGGCGGCCATCTCATCCTCGATCTTCCGCTCGGCATTGCGGCCGATATGGCGCAGTTCCAGCGGCTGGATACGCCCCTCGCTCTCGATCACCGCCGCATCACCCAGCAACGCGGCGAAGCGCGCGCCGTCCAGCGTCGCCGACATCGGTACGATGCGCAGGTCCGGGCGCAACCCCTCCTGCGCGTCCAATGCCAGCGCTAGGCCGAAATCGCTGTCCAGGCTGCGCTCATGCACTTCGTCGAACAGCACCGCCGACACCCCGGCAAGTTCCGGGTCATCCTGTATCCGCCGCACGAAAATGCCTTCGGTCAGCACCAGCAACCGGGTGCGTGCGGACATCTTGCTGTCCATCCGCGTCGCATAGCCGACCGTCCCGCCGGGCTGTTCGCCCAGCATCTCGGCGATCCGCTCAGCGGCGGCGCGGGCGGCGAGGCGGCGGGGAGACAGCAGCAAAATCTGGCCGCTGCACCATGGCTCGTCCAGCAAGGCGGGCGCGACTGCCGTGGTCTTGCCAGCCCCCGGCGGGGCGACCAGCACGGCGTTGCTGCCCGTGCGCAGGGCGCTCAGCAAATCGGGCAGGACGGCATGGATCGGCAGGGCGGACATTGCGGCTTCATCGGCGCGATTGGCGCTTCGGGCAAGATCAACCGAACAGATATTGATGGATCGGGTTCTTCGGGTCGATCAGCATCTTGGCGGTCAGTGCCAGCGACATGATGATGAGCAGGGGCTTGATCAGCGCGGAACCGAACCGCATGGCCAGGTGCGATCCCACCTGCCCGCCAATGACGCTGCCGACCGCCATGGTGAGACCCGCGATCCACAGCACATGGCCGCCTGCAACCATGGTGAGCAGGCCCGCGACATTGCTGGCGAAATTGGCCGCCTTGGTCTGGGCGGTGGCGCGCAGGATCGACAGGCCGCCCAATGCCAGGAAGATGGTGGTGTAGAATGCACCCGCGCCGGGGCCGAAAAAGCCGTCGTAAAAGCCGATGACGCCGATCAGCCCGCTCAAGGCGCCGATGCCGACACGCGCGTGCCGGTCAGCCTCGCCAAGCTTGGGCGAGAAGGTGAAATAGGCGGCGATGGTGATGAGCAAGGCGGGCATCAGCCCGGCCAGGATCGACGGATCGACCCGCTGGAGCAGCCAGGCACCGCCGACCGATCCTATAAACGCCGCGATTACCGGCACCTTGTAGGTTTTAAGGTCCATATGGCCGCGCCGGGCATAGGCGACGCATGCGCCAAAGGTACCGAAACAGCTTTGCAACTTGTTGGTCGCGACGGCCTGCACCGGCGGGATGCCAGCAGCCATCAGCGCGGGCAGGGTGATCAGGCCACCGCCGCCGGCCATCGCGTCGATGCATCCGGCCATCAATGCGGCGGCCAGCAGGAAGGCGAGGGTTTCGGGGGTCAGGATCATGGGATCACGGGCCTTTGCTCAATTCCCGTTCGCCCTGAGCCTGTCGAAGGGCTGTTCTGTTCTTCAGGAAGTGCAGGGCTTCGACAGGCTCAGCCCGAACGGTAAATGAAACGAAGGATGTGACCTAAATCCTCAATAGGCCCGCATCGTTGCAAATTCGACTGCCTCGGTCAGCGCAGCCTTGGCCTTGCCATTGTCGAACATGCCCAGCGCGTCGATCGCGCGCTGGCCGTAATGGCGGGCGCGGGCGAGCGTGTCGGCGATCGCGCCGGTGCGGCGGAGCAGGGCGGTAGCGTGGGCCAGGTCATCATCGCCGATCTTGTGGCCAGCGATCGCCGCCTTCCAGAAGGCGCGATCCTCGTCATTGCCGCGCGCATAGGCGAGGATGACGGGCAGCGTCACCTTGCCATCGCGGAAATCGTCACCCGCATCCTTGCCCATGGTCGCGCCGTCCGATTCATAATCAATCGCGTCGTCGATCAGCTGGAAGGCGATGCCAAGGTTGCGGCCATAGACGTCGAGCGCCTGTTCTTCCCGCTCGTCACGGTCGGCGACCACGGCGGAGATGCGGCAGGCAGCGGCGAACAGCGCAGCGGTCTTGGCACCGATGATGTCGAGATACTGGTCCTCACTGGTGTCGATCTTGCGCTGGGCGGTCAGCTGGTTGACCTCGCCCTCGGCGATCACGGCGGAGGCATTGGCCAGGATTTTCAGGATTTTGAGCGACTCGGCCTCGACCATCAGCTCGAAGGAGCGGGAGAAGAGGAAGTCGCCTACCAGCACGCTGGCGCTGTTGCCCCAGATGATGTTCGCGGTCTTGCGACCCCGACGCAGGCCCGATCCATCCACGACATCGTCGTGCAGCAGCGTGGCGGTGTGGATGAATTCGACGGCGGCGGCCAGCTTGTAGTGGCGCGATCCGGCATAGCCGACCAGATCGGCGCAGGCGAGCGTCAGCATCGGCCGCAGCCTCTTGCCGCCGCCCGCAATCAGATGGCCGGCCAGTTCGGGGATCAGCGGAATGCGCGACTGCATCCGGTCCAGAATCACGGCATTGACCTGGTTCATGCCGTCGGCGACCAGGTTCATGATGGGGGCCAGCGACGGCGTGCTTTTCGCGCGGCCGATCGGGTGGACGTTACCGGGGGAGGGTGCTGTCATGACCTGCGTCCCTTGGCGGGGCAAAATGCAGATGGCAAGCGGGAATAGCTTGCCTGAAAGGCCATATGGCGCAAAAAGCGCGCCGACTGAGCGGAGGACGCCCAATTGACCGGAGGACGGACGTGAGCGACACATTGCAGCGCTATCGCGAGAGCATCGACAATATCGACGCGGCGCTGGTGTTCATGCTGGCCGAACGGTTCAAGGTGACGCAGGCGGTCGGCGAATATAAGGCGACCCATGCACTGCCCCCGGCCGATCCGGGGCGCGAAGAGCGGCAGGTCGCCCGGCTGCGTCAGCTGGCGCTGGACGCCAATCTGGACCCGGATTTCACCGAAAAATTCCTGCGCTTCATCATCGACGAGGTGATCCGCCACCATGAAAGGCTGCGCGAAGGCTGATCAGGCCGGTTCGGTCAGATCGGCTTGTCTGGCAGGCGCCGATCGACCGAGCAGCACCCCGCCAAGTGCCAGCGCGAAGCCGATGAGCTGCACCGGGCCGAGCCGTTCGCCAAAGAGCAGCCAGGCCTCGATCGCGGCCAGCGGCGGCACGAGCAGCAGCAGCATCGACATGGCGGTCGGTCCCTGATGCCGCACCAGCCAGACCAGCAGGCTGAGGCCCGCCGCTGACAGGCCAAGGACGGACCAGCCCAGTGCCGCCCACAACAAAGGATCATTGTCCCAGCGCCATTCGCCTACGATCAGCGTCGCGGCGATGGCAACCAGTGCGCCGCCGATATTCTGGACCCCGCCTGAGACGAGAATCGGATCGCCCGCAATGGCCCCGCGCTGGATCAGCGTGCCGCCGGTCATGGCGATGATCGCGACGATGCCCGCTATGGCCAGCACGACGGTGATGGAGCCGGTGCCGGTGCGTGCAATGGCGGGCAGCAGGACGCAGGTGACGCCCATGATCGCGATGGCCAGCCCGACCCAGGTGCGGCGCGGCAGCCGGTCGCCCAGCAAGGCGACGCTGGCGACCGCGACCATCAGCGGCTGGAGCGACCCCAGCAGCGCCATGACCCCGGCGGGCATTCCCCGGCTGACCGCCCACCAGCTGACCGTCAGATAGACGCCGTGCAGCATCGCCCCTGCGGCCAGATGAAGCGCAAGCCTGCGTCCGTGCGGGAAACTCTGCCGCGCATAAAGCGCCGCGCCGCACAGCAGCAGCGCCACCAGCGTCATGCGGATCGCCAATACCAGTTCAGGCGCGCCATGCGGGACCACCGCGCGGGCCACGATGAAGCCGGTGGACCAGATCAGGACGAACAGGGCGGAGGCGGCAAAAGCAAGCATGGCGGCGGCTTTGGCGCAGGCGCAGCGCGATGTCGAGTGGCGGAAGGGATAGGGATGTGCTGGCCTCTGGAGCAAATCTCTTTACCCGTTCGGGCTGAGCCTGTCGAAGCCCTGCACTTCCTTTCTAACTGTTCGTTATTTCAAGAAAAACGGCCCTTCGACAGGCTCAGGGCGAACGGAGTTTGTGACGCTTACTCCCGCCCCGCCCGTATTGCCGCGCCACCGGCAAAAGGTGTGATCGCCACCAGCAGGAGCGAGGCGGCGGCCAGGAATTTGAGCGCCGCGCCGCTGCCATCGCCCAGCGTACCCGCGCCAAAGATCAGCAATGGCACGGCCAGCGGCAAGGCCAGCAGCCCCGCCAGCGCGCCGCTCGACCGCAGCCCCGCCGTCAGCGTCGCGACCAGCAGGCCGAGCGCCGCCAGCGCAGGCGTGCCGACCAAGAGACCCGCCTCCAGCATCAGAATCGTGTCGCCATCCAGCTTGAGCAGGGCGGCGGCTGGCAAAGTGGCGATCATCAGCGGCGGGCCAAAGCCCAGCCAGTGGGCGATCAGTCGCGCCAGCACGACCATCTCGTCACCAATGCCGCGCAGCGCCATCTGGTCCAGCACGCCTGCGTCGCGATCCGGCGCGATCAGCCGGTCGACGGGGAGCAGGCTGGCGAGCAGCGCGGCGATCCACAACATGCCCCCACCGGTGCGGCGGAGCAGGGTGAGGTCCGGCCCGACCGCGAAGGGATAGAGGCTGGCGACCAGCAGCAGGAAGGCGACCGGCAGCCACAAGCCCGACGACCGCCAGGCCGCGCCCAGATCGCGCGATGCGAGCAGCCAGAGCGTCCTCATGCGTCCCACTCCGCCGGGTCGGGGAGGTGATCGGTCAGCGACAGCACGACCGGCGCGCCCAATGGCAGTGGCTGGTGCGAGGCGGTGACGACGATGCCGCCGCTCGCCAGATGCGCCGCCACCGCCGCGCCCAACAGCGCGAGCGAGGCGGTGTCTAGCCCATTGCCCGGCTCGTCCAGCAACCAGATCGGCGCGCCGCTGGCGATCACCCGCGCCAGCATCGCCCGCTTGCGCTGCCCGGTCGAGAGCATTCGTACCGGCACATCGGCCAGCGGGGCAAGCGCCATTGCGTCGAGCGCCGCAGCGACTGCGCCATCCGCGCTGCGGTCCAGCCGCGCCCAGAAATCGAGCGCGCGGGCGAGCGGCAATTCACTGTCCAGTGCCAGCCGTTCATCGGCCAGCGCGACCGCGCCGTGACGTTCCACCGTGCCGGCAAAAGCGGGGAGCAACCCGGCGCACAGCCGCAACAGGCTGGACTTGCCGACGCCATTGGGTCCGGTCAGCAACGCGCTGCCCCCTGCGTCGAGCGTCAGGCTGACCCCGCGGAACAGCATCCGTCCGCCGCGCAGGCAGGCGACATCGGACAGATGCAGCCCAGCTCCGCTAGCAACCCCGCTCATGGCGCGACCATATCCTCCAGCACATGCATGTCGAGGTCGGACAGGCCGAAATGATGGCCGATTTCATGGACGACGACATGGGTGATCAGCGCGTCCAGCGGTACCCCGGTTTCGACCCATTCGTCGAGCAACGGACGGCGGAACAGATGGACGGTGGGCGGTGCGTCGCCGGTCTGCGCCTCCTGCCCGACGGGGCGGCCGGTATAAAGGCCGGTCAGGCCGAACGGGTCATCAATCTCCATCTCTTTCAGGACAGCTGCGTCGGCAAATTCCTCCACGAACAGGACGACATTGTGCAGATGGTCGGTAAAGGGGGCGGGCAGGCGAGCCAGCGCTTCGAGCGCCAGCACCTCGATATCCTGCGCGGTGGGAGCGAAGCGGGGCGGTTGACCGTTGTGCGACATGGCTGCCACATAGGCGAAACTATTTTCAGAGGATAGGGACATGATCGAGAAGCTGAGCGAAGAGGCTCGCGCGCTGGCGCTCGCCAATCTGCCTGAGTGGACGGTGGTGGCGGAGCCGGACGGCATATCGCGCCGCTTCACCTTTCCCGATTTTGTCGCGGCATTCGGCTTCATGACGCGGGTGGCGATAGTGGCGGAGAAGGCGGACCATCATCCCGAATGGAGCAATGTCTATAACCGGCTCGACATGCTTCTGACCACGCATGACGCAGGCGGCCTGTCGCAGCGGGACATTGATCTGGCGCAGGAAGTAGAGGCTTTGCTGTAATGGCCCCCTATGACGGCAGGGCAATCGCATATGAAACGCACATCGTCATGCTGAACTCGTTTTAGGATGACGTTGAAGAGATGACGGAAAGTCATATGCAATTCCCCTGCCCGATGGGAGAGGAACCTTGGCGCCTACTCCTCGATCCGGTCCTCATAGCTATGCAGCGCAGCGGTCACGGATGGGTCGCTGGCGTAGCGGCGGCGGAGCATCGCTAGCGTCGCGTCGGAACCGTGGCACAGTTCGGCGACATTTTCCGCGATATAGGCGCGCCGTTCCGCATCATAGGGTTCCTCGCCCCGGAAATGGTCGCAGCCATCGCGCGCGACCATGAACTGGGTCACTTCGCGCGGGAAGGGCGCGGCGGTCGCGGCGACGTCCGACGGGGGCAGGTCCAGCGGGAAATAGGGTGCGGGCTGGGCGCGGACAGTGACGATCGGCCCGGCCTTGGGCGGCGGGCTGACGACTGGTTGGGGCAGCGGTTGCGGAGCGACGGGCGCAGGTGCGGGCGCGATGGCGACGGGCTGGGCCGCCGGGCTGGGGTCAGCCTGCGCAACCTCCGGCGACGAGTCACCGCAGCCGGCGACGAGCGCCAGCATCATGCCTATCGGAACCAGCCTTAACCGCCTGCTCACCCGATTTCCTCCCGCAAGCTGGCGATCAGCTCCGCGACATGGGGCAGCCGCGACTCTTCTTCGTCCAGGATCGCCAGAAAAGCCGCCCGCCTATAGTCGCGCAGCGCGTCGGGGGAAAGGCGGCTTGCGGCGGGCATGGCCGAAATTACGATGTCCAGCAGCCGCTCGACCCCATGCAGGCGGCCCCACAGATAGTCATTTTCCCGATAGACCCTGCTAAAGAAAGCCCCGAAATTGTTGAATTCAATGCCTTTGAGCGTGGCAGCCGCGCCGCCGGGGCGGATGGCGGAGCAATCTTCGGGCGAAATCCGATCCACTTTGACCGGATCATATTCGTCCATAGTGTCACCCTGAAGCAACGGTAGGGTGGCGATATCGTAGAAGGGGAAGCCGAGATAGGCGAGCAGCATGGATCGGCGGCCCGCCTTGGGGAGCGCCGCAAAGGCATCGGCCAGGATCAGGTCCGCGCCATCGTCCCGCGCCCGCAGGTCACGGTCCTGCGCAATCGCCTCCAGCGCGGCGGCGGCATTGCCCGGCACGTCGCGCGCGGCAGCCAGCACGGCAGCCCCATGAAAATCGCTGTCCTCGCATTCGGCATAGAGCGCCAGTGCGCGATAGATGGCGTCGTGCATCGCCAGCACGCCCGCATCCTCCGCCGCGCCGTCGCTTTCCAGCGTATCGGCCAGATGCCGCGCCAGAAAGCGCAGCCGGCGGATGCGGAAGGCCAGGTCATGGGTGCGGAAGAAGATGACCGGCGCAGAGCCTGATCCGCCGCTTTCGTCCAGTTGATCCGCACCATCCTTGCGGATCTGCGCCCAGATCGCAGCGCGGCAGGCTTCGCGCATCATCCGGCTGTCCTCCCCCGACAGGCGGAACAACAGGGTCGCGAGCGATTCGACGATCCCCGACAGTTTCAGATGGCCATAGGCCGGGAAGGCGAACCCCGCGGAGCTGGCCGCGCGCTGCTGCGCCTTGGCGCGCCAGGCGGACAGGCGGGCAGGGGTAGGCCGGTCGAGAAACAGCATCCGGCCGATCGCGCCTTCCACTTCCGCCTCGATGCCGGGGCGCAGCGCGTTCAATATGCGGCGGATCCGGCGGATGCGCGCGGAATGGCGGTCGATCGCCTCCAGATTGTCGCGGATCGGCTGTTCGCGCGGAATGTCGCTCAGCGCGCCGAAAATGGTGCGGAAGAAGCCGGGCAGCGGCGCTTCCTCACCCGTTGGCACCGCGACCTGATCGCCATGGCGGTTGAGTTGAATGGTGCGATGGCCGGGCTTTGGATCGATATAGACGAATCGCCGGTCGACCTCCCGCCGCGAAGGGCGGTTACGCAGCGCGCCGATCGCCTGCGCGAAGGGGGCGTTGGCCAGCACCGATCCGTCGATCAGCACCGCATCCTCCGCCGTGCCGCGCGCCCAGTGGCGGGGCAGGGCGCGGGCGAGGAAAACATCGCGCGTCGGCCAGGCACGATGGCGGCGCTTCAGCACCCGGTCCAGTTCGCGCACGGTGAAGGGCGGGAAGGCGCCGGGGAAGCTGGCGGTGGCGCGCGCGGCGAACACCAGTTCGGCGGTGTCGGCAAAGTTGCGCGTCCCCCGGCCGCGCGCGCGAAAGCCTATCGACAGGCGATGTTCGGTCTCTATCACCTGCGGCGGGCTGTTGAGGGTCAGGCTTTGCGGATGGCCTTCAAAATCTGTGACGGTGACGAACAGGTCGAGCGGATGACCATCGGGCAGCAGCACGGGGCCGCGCTCGCTCGCGGCCATCGCGTCGAAGGCGTCGAGGATCAGGGTGGTGAAAATCTCCCCGCCAAAGGGCGGCTCGAACCAGCGCGAACGGATGAAGCGGGATAATTTCATCCGCACCTCCTCGCGCGTGTCCGGCGCAACGGTGCGCTCCACCGCGTCGCCGGGTCGCCGCGCCGCCATCCACACCAAGGGCGTCGCCCAGAATTTGGTGAGCGCACGGGCGGGGCGGGCATCGGGATCGAGCAGGCTGTCGACATCGGCATTGTCGAGCCAAAGGTCGGTCAGCGGTTCGAGCGACTGGCCGGTCTCGATCGCCTGCGCCAGGAAGATGCCGTTGATCCCGCCCGCGCTCGCACCCGCGATAATGTCGGGCAGCACGCGCAGTCGCACGCCGCTCGCCGCTTCCATATCTGCCAGCAGCTTGTGATAGATGGCCTCGCTGCCCGTGGTCGGCGGCACGCCATCATGAAAGGCACGGCTGGCGCGCGCCAACCGCCACACCTCCTTGGTGATGCCGTGCATGTAGATCGCCAGGCTGATGCCGCCATAGCAAACGAGGCCGAGCCTGAGTTCCCTCTCCTTCATGGGATGAACGTCGCAGAGCGCGGGCAGCTTGTCGAGGGGCGGTCAGGTCCGGAAATCAGCCCAGATCGGCAGATGGTCCGATGCCTTGCGCGACGATGCACTATCATGGACGCCGCAGTCGGTCAGCGTCAGGCGGGCGCAGTGCATGATCCGGTCGAGTTGCGCGACCGGGCGGCGCGCATGAAAACTGCGCCCGCACGGTGCAAAGCTGTAATGATGGGCAAAGTCGGCCAGACAACCGCGATTGGCGCTCCATTCATTGAGGTCGCCCATCAGCACGGTCGGCATCGCCTCGCCCTGGGCCGCCGCGTGGATCACCGCTGCCGCCTGCCGCCGCCGCCACAGGCCCGACAGGTCCAGATGCATCCCGAACACGCGCAGCGACAGGCCGTTGAGTGTCACTTCCGCCATGGTAGCGCCGCGCGGTTCCAGATAGGGCAGATGCAGCACGTCGCTCAAACCGACTTGCGCATCCTTGCGCACCAGCAGCGCATTGCCATGCCAACCCATCGAATCGACCTGAACATTGAGCGGCACCGGCTTATAATCGCTCAGCCGCTCCATCAGTAGCGGCGGGATGGCGGCGGATCGCACACCAAAGCGCCGGTCCGCTTCCTGAAGCGCGACGATGTCGGCATCCACCTCGCCCAATACCTCCAGCACCCGTTCGGGCATCCGCCGCCTGTCGGTGCCGATGGCCTTGCGGATATTGTAGCTGGCAACGCGGATTTTTTTCATTGCAGCGTCAATGCCTGAGCGGAACGGATGTTTCCAGTGGCACGCGGGATGTTCTTGCAATGTTCACGCATGATCGGCATATCTCCGCCATGGCCAAGGCAAAGCGGAAATTCGTCTGTCAGCAATGCGGCACCGTCGCGGCACGGTGGCAGGGGCAGTGCGAGGATTGCGGCGAGTGGAACAGCATCGTCGAAGAAGCGCCGGAAACGGCCTTTTCGGCGCGGCATGATTTGCACGCTGGCGGACGGGCGATCACGCTCAGTGGCCTCGACAGCAAGATCGAGCTGCCCCCGCGCACCAGCACCGGCATTGCCGAGTTCGACCGGGCGCTGGGCGGCGGGATCGTCGCGGGATCGGCGACGCTGATCGGTGGCGATCCGGGGATCGGCAAGTCCACATTGCTGTTGCAGGCGGCGGCGCGGGTCGCGGCGCGGGGGCTGTCGGTCGTCTATATCAGCGGCGAGGAAGCGACCGATCAGGTGCGGTTGCGGGCGCAACGGCTGGGGCTGGGCAATGCCCCGGTCATGCTGGCCAGCGCCACATCGGTGCGCGACATATTGACGACGCTGGGGGAGGGGGAGCCGCCCGCCCTGCTCATCATCGATTCGATCCAGACGATGCACAGCGACCTGATGGAAGGGGCGCCCGGCACCGTCAGTCAGGTGCGCGCGTCTTCGCAGGAACTGATCCGCTTCGCCAAGCAGCGCAACACCGCGCTGGTGCTGGTCGGCCATGTGACCAAGGATGGCAGCATCGCCGGGCCGCGGGTGCTGGAACATATGGTCGATACGGTGCTGGCGTTTGAGGGGGAGCGCAGCCATCAATATCGCATCCTGCGCGCGATCAAGAACCGTTTTGGCGGCACCGACGAGATTGGCGTGTTCGCGATGGTGGCAGAGGGGCTGGAGGAAGTGACCAACCCCTCCGCCTTATTCCTGACCCATCGCGACGAAAGCGTGACCGGCGCGACCGTGTTCCCCGCGCTGGAAGGGACGCGGCCGGTGCTGGTCGAAATTCAGGCGCTGGTCGTGCGCCTGTCGAGCGGGGCGACGCCGCGCCGGGCGGTGGTCGGCTGGGATAGCGGGCGGCTGGCAATGGTGCTGGCGGTGCTGGAATCGCGCTGTGGCCTCAGTTTCTCGACCTGCGAAGTCTATCTGAACGTCGCGGGCGGCTATCGTCTGTCGGACCCGGCGGCGGACCTCGCGGTGGCAGCGGCTTTGGTGTCCGCTTTGTCGGAAAAGCCGGTCCCTGCCGATGTCGTGCTGTTCGGCGAAATCGCGCTGTCGAGCGAAATCCGGCCCGTCGCCCATGCGCCGCTGCGGCTTCGCGAATCGGCCAAGCTGGGCTTCAACCGCGCCTTCATCCCCGCCGCAGCAGCGGACGGGGTGAAGGGGATTGCGGTCAACGGCTTCCGCACGCTTGCCCAACTGGTTGACCAGATGCTGGGCAGGGGATAGCCACGCTGGCGATGAACGCCGTCGATATTCTTGTCCTGCTCGCCATTGGCGGTTGCGCCATATTGGGCCTGCTGCGCGGTTTCGTGCTGGAAACCCTCTCGCTCATGGCCTGGGTGCTGGCGATCTTCGCCATCCGCCTGTTTCATGCGTCGGCCACCGAATTGCTCAGCGCCTTTGTCGGCACGACCAGCGGCGCTGCGGTGCTGGCGCTGGTGCTGGTGTTCGGCGTGACCTTTGCAGCGGGCAAGATGATCGCCCATGCTATCGGTCGCCGCACCCGCCAGTCGGTGCTGGGTCCGGTCGACCGGGTGCTGGGCGGCGGCTTTGGCGCGGTCAAAGGGCTGATCGGCGCGACTTTGATCTTCCTTGCCTTCAGTCTGGTTTACGACACCATGTATGGCAGCGGCGCGCGCCGCCCCGACTGGCTGTCTGACGCGCGCACCTTCCCCCTGCTCAACGCCAGCGGACAGGCAATCAGCGAATTTCTGGCGGAACAGCGGGCGAAGAAGGTGGTGGCTGCGGAGTAGCTGACTTTAGCCCCTCCCCTTCAGGGGAGGGGCTAATTAAGGTCACACCCAGCCCTTCGCCCGATAGGCCTCCGCCGTCGCCTTCAACCCCGCCTCGGTCGGCACCTGCGGCATCCATAATTGTTTGGGCACATGCGCGCCCGTGGCGGCGACCCAGTCGGGGTGGCAGAAATAATCGACCCGGTCGGGTGTCAGCTTCGCGCCTTTGCCCCGGATCATCCGGTCGGTGCGCGCCGCGACGCCCAGCAACCAGGCAGGTGTCGCCAGCGTCCGCACCGTCCGGCCCATGGCGCGGCCGATCGCAGCGGCGAAATCCTTGTGATCCCATCCGCCTATCGTGCCGTCGTCCGCCTCATAGATGCGGGTCAGGCTGATGTCGGTTTCCCCCGCCAGCACCAGCAGCAGCCGCGCCAGATCGCTGACCTCGATCACCGAAAGCCGCCCGCCCGGCGGCAGCATCATGATGCCGCGCCTGGCCATGCGGAACAGTTCCAAGATGTCACGGTCGTTCGGTCCGTAAATGGCGGGCGGGCGCACGATCGTCCAGTCCAGCCCGCTGGCTTTCACATGGCGTTCGGCCAATTCCTTGGACCAGCCATAGTCGGACAGGTCCGGTTCGCGCGCGGCCAGCGAGGACACATGGACCAGCCGCCGGACGCCCCGCTTGCGCATGGCGTCGATCACCGCGATCGTCCCGCGCGCATTGCCCGCCTCGAAAGCGTCGCGATCGGGCGCGTTCACCACGCCTGCGACATGCACCACGACATCGGCGTCGCGCACCAGCGTATCGAGACCCGCACCATCCTCCAGCGAACCCGGCACCCATTTCAGCCGCGCGCGGGGCGGCTGCGCCTTGCGGGTCAGCGCGGTGACATGGTGCCCAGCCGCCAGCGCCTGTTCCAACGTCTCCGTGCCGACGAAACCCGTCGCGCCGGTCATAGCCATCCGCAATGCCATGGCGTCAGACCATCGCCATATGGTCGCGATGGACCAGCACGGATCGGGGCAGGTGGCCCAGCAGCGTGGCGATATCCTCGCTGCGCTTGCCCGCGATCATCACCGCTTCGTCGCTGTCATATTCGGACAGGCCACGCGCGATCACCCGGCCATCGGGGGTTACGATATCGACCACATCGCCGCGCGCAAACACGCCCTCGACGCTGGCGACCCCGGCGGGCAGCAGGCTGTTGCCCTTGCCCAGCGCCCGTTCCGCACCGGCATCCACGATGATCCGCCCGCGCACCGTCAGCCGCCCGGCCAGCCAGCCCTTGCGCGCACGTTTGGCGGGTGCGGCCAGGAATATCGACCCCTTGCCGCCGCTCATCCAGTGCGACAAGGGCTCATCCACCTTGCCCGAAATGATCGCCAGATGTGCGCCCGCGCCGGTGGCGATCTTTGCCGCCTCGATCTTGGAGGTCATGCCCCCTGATCCCATGCCGGACGCGGAGCCGCCGTCGGCCATGGCGGCGATTCGCGCATCGATGCGCTCTATTGTTTCGATCAGCATGGCGTCCGCATCGACGTGCGGGTTGGCGGTGTAAAGCCCGTCCACGTCCGACAGCAGGACAACTGCGTCAGCCCGTGCCGCCTGTCCGATACGCGCCGCCAGCCGATCATTGTCGCCAAAGCGGATCTCGGCGGTGGCGACGCTGTCATTCTCGTTCACCACCGGCACGACGTCGAGCTGCATCAGCCGTTCGAGCGTGGCGGAAGCATTGAGATAGCGGCGGCGATTTTCCAGATCATCGAGCGTCACCAGCATCTGCGCCGCGATGATGCCCTGTTCATCGAGCAGGCTGGCCCAGCATTGCGACAAGGCGATCTGCCCGGTTGCCGCTGCCGCCTGCGCATCCTCCAGCGATCCGCGTCCGCCCTTGGGCAGTTTCAGCCGCCGCGCACCCAGCGCGATCGCACCCGACGACACGATGATGACCTGCTGCCCCGCCGCTTTACGCGCCGCGACATCGACCACCAGCGTGCGCAACCAGTCCACCCGCACCTGTCCCGCCGGATCGACCAGCAGGGCAGAGCCGATCTTGATGACCAGACGGCGGATGAGGGCGGGGGGAAAGCCGGAGAGGGCGGTCATGAAAGGATCCGAAAAAGCCCCTCTCCTTCAGGGGAGGGGATGAAGGTCAAAGCGGCGACCATGGACTTTCGCCTTCGTCGTCCGCATCGCTTTGGGGCTTTGCGTCGTCCAGCGCTTGTCCCACGATCGGCAGGATCGCGTCGAGCAGCGCTTCCACGCCCTCGCCGGTCCCGGCGGAGATGATGAACACATCTTCCACGCCTTCCTCGCGCAGCTGATCGGCAATATCTTCCATCAGCTCCGGGCCGAGCAGGTCGCCCTTGTTGAGCGCCACGATCTGCGGCTTTTCGTCCAGCCCTTCACCATAGGTCGCCAGTTCGTCCTGCACGATATGGAACGCTTCGATCGGATCATCCCCGGTCGCGTCGATCAGGTGGAGCAGCACGCGACAGCGTTCGATATGGCCCAGGAACCGGTCGCCAATCCCCACGCCCTCCGCCGCGCCCGCGATCAGGCCCGGAATGTCGGCCAGCACGAATTCGCGCTGCTTGTGCAGCACCACGCCCAGTTGCGGCTTGGTGGTGGTAAAGGCGTATGCACCGACCTTCGCCTTGGTATTGGTGACCTGATTGATCAGCGTCGATTTGCCCGCATTGGGCATCCCGACCAGGCCAACGTCGGCCAGCAGTTTCAGCCGCAGCCAGACCCACATTTCCTGGCCCGGCCAGCCCGTGCCATGCTGGCGCGGGGCGCGGTTGGTGCTGGTCTTGTAGGACATGTTGCCCCGGCCGCCATCGCCGCCACGCAGGAAGGTGACGCGCTGGCCCACTTCGGTGAAATCGGCCAGCACGTCCTGATCCTCATAATCGGGAATGCCGTCCTCATCCTCGCTGCCCTCGATCGGCTTGGGATCGGACAATATCTGCGTGCCCACCGGCACCTTGATGATCAGATCCTTGCCGCCCGCGCCATAGCGATTCTTGCCCATGCCCGGCGTGCCGCGCTGCGCCTTGAAATGCTGGGTATAGCGGAAGTCGATCAGGGTATTGAGACCCTGCACCGCTTCAAAGATGATGTCGCCGCCCTTGCCGCCGTTGCCGCCGTCGGGACCGCCATATTCCTCATATTTTTCGCGCCGGAAACTGACCGCGCCGGGGCCGCCCCAGCCGGATTTGATGAAGATTTTTGCTTGGTCGAGAAAATGCATGGCGCGCCCATAGCGCCTAATGGCGCGAAATTAAACCTCTGTGAACCGGGATAAGCAATCGGCTGTGGTGCGCGGGTTGACGGGTGGCTGGGCGCGCCCTTTTATCGCACCATGACGCCCGCGCCGCTGCTCCATACTGATCGCCTGATCCTGCGCCCGCACAGCGTGGCGGATTACCCCGCCTGCTGTGCCTTGTGGGGGGATGCGGCAGTAGTGCGCCATATCGGCGGATCGCCGCAGGACGCGCAGGCGGTGTGGTTCCGCCTGCTGCGCTATGCGGGCATGTGGTCGCTGCTGGGCTATGGCATGTGGGTGATGCAGGACCGCGCAACCGGTGCCATGGTGGGGGAGGCTGGATTGCTCAGCGCCGCGCGTGGCTTGCCCGAACTGGACGGCGTGCCAGAGGCGGGCTGGGTATTGGGACCGCAGGCCTGGGGCCGGGGTCTTGCGACCGAAGCGATGGCGGCCGTGCTGTCCTGGGCCGACGCGCATCTGGAGGTGGCGGCGATCCGCTGCATCATCGAACCGGATAACGGCGCGTCGATCAAGGTGGCGGCGAAGCTGGGGTTTTCGGAATTGGGTGACGCGGTGCTGGGGGGCAAGGCGATCAGGGTTTTCGATCGGCCATTCCTCCCCGGAACGGGGAGGGGGACCGGCGCAGCCGGGGGAGGGGGCTAGCCGCCTGAAACGAGCCTCGCGTCCAGACGCCTTCCCCCTCCGTCGCGCCTTGAGCGCGCCACCTC
>NZ_CAVK010000044.1 GCF_000382885.1 Sphingobium indicum BiD32 | reverse complement strand
CCCCTCCCTAAAGGGAGGGGGGAGTAACGAAAATGGCACTGCATTTTGAACTCGTGACCCCCGAAAAGCTCTTCCGGTCGGAGGATGTCTATCAGGTGGTGGTGCCCGGCACCGATGGCGACTTCGGCGTGCTGGAGGGTCATGCACCCTTCATGTCGACCGTGCGCGACGGCAGCATCCAGATCTATGCGACCGCAGGGTCCACGCCCGAAATCATCCCGGTCGAGGGCGGTTTTGCCGAGGTCAATGAAAAGGGTCTGACGGTCCTGGCCGAAAAGGCCGGCTGATCACGGCACGTATCGACCGGCTCTTAAAGGCCTGGTCATCAGAAGGGGCGCTCGACAGCGCCCCTTTTTGTTGGGGCTATTCGTAAAACGGCCTGATTTCGATTTCGCTGGGGCCGGGCATCGGGTTGGGGCAGCGTTTGGCCCAGGCAACCGCTTCGTCCATATCCTTGACGTTCCAGAGCCAGAAGCCTGCCACCTGATCGCGGCTGGGCATGAACGGACCATCAATCACGCTGCGATCCGCGCCGTCAAAGGCGATGCGCTTGCCCTGCGAAGTGGGGGTAAGGCCATCGGCGGCGATCAATATGCCAGCATCGCGCAGGTCGTCATTATAGCGGCCCATTGCCGCCATCATCTCGCTCGTCCAGGGTTCGGGGAACAGGCCGGTTTCGCTATCCTGCGTCGCCTTCACCAGCACCATCACCCGCATCGCCTGCCTCCCCTGTTACAGCAGACAGTCTCGGCAATCCGCACGCTGGCCGCAATATTTTTTACGCGGTCCTAATCGCTGATTGCCGCCCCCGCCCCGCCTTGTCATGAACAGGGCCGATGATCGCCCCGCCCTCTTCCCGCGCCTTCCCGCACCCTTTGCCCGGCGGCTGGCTGATTGCGCTGCTGGTCGGCTGGCTGGGTGTCGATCAGTTGCTGTTGTGGCGCTTTCTGGATGTCATGCCGTTCTGGGCCTATGGGCTGGGCGCGCTGCTGATCGGTGTGCTGTGCGTGGCCATCGTCCGGTCATCGCGCAGCTTTGCCGGGCCGGCGCCTGCGACATGGCTGTTGTGCATCGGCGTGGCGACGATGCTGCTGTTGCTGGGTGGCGAGGGGCGGTTTTTCTACGCCAATATCGACTGGCAGGTCCGCTTCGCGGTGCTGCGCGACATAAGCGTCAATCCCTGGCCGTTCGTCTATACCGCGCGCGGCGAGCCGGATGTGCTGCGCGCGCCGATCGGCATGTTCCTGATGCCCGCACTGGCGGCCAAGGCGCTGGGCGGGCGGTCAGGCGACATCATATTGCTGGTGCAGAACAGCCTGCTGCTCGGCACGCTGCTGGCGCTGGGGTCCACCCTGTTTGCGACCCGGCGCGCCAGGCTGATTGCGCTGGCCGTGGTGATCGGGTTCAGCGGCCTGGATGCGCTGGGGCGCGTCCTGTTTCGTGGTGGATTGTCAGACCATCTCGAAAACTGGGCCTATCTCCAATATTCATCGACGATCACGCTGGCCTTCTGGGTGCCGCAACATGCGCTATCGGGCTGGATCGGCGCGCTGGCCTTTCTGTTGTGGCGGGCGGAGAAGTTGCCGCTGGGCGTGTATCTGACGCTGTTGCCGCTGACCGCGCTCTGGTCGCCGCTGGGGCTGATCGGCGCGATGCCCTTTGCGGCGCTCGCCGGAGTGCGGAGCTTAAGCGCCCGTGCCATCCGCCCCGCAGACATCGCCCTGCCTGCAATCGCCACCCTGCTTTGCATCCCCGGTCTGCTTTATCTGAGCGCGGCGGGCGATGGGGTGGGAGCCAAGCTGGTCGCGATTTTGCCGTTGCAGTGGGCCTTGTTCGAGCTGCTCGAAATCCTAGTCTATGTCCTGCCTCTCGCCTTCCTTGTGCGCCAGCCGCGCTTTGGGAAAGATTCGCTGGCGGTGCTGACTCTTTGGCTGCTGGCCATCCCTTTCCTTCAGATCGGATCGTCCACCGATTTCATGATGCGTGGGTCGATCTGCGCACTGACGATATTAGCGGTGACGGTGGCCGATGTGGTGCGGACGGTTTCGCCCGCAAGGCCATGGTTGCTTTTGGCACTGTCGATCGGCGTCATGACTCCGTTGACGGAGATACGCCGCGCACTGGTCTATCCCCCCGCGCCGGAGGTTCGGTGCAGTTTCATCAAGGCGTGGGAAGGGAGCTTCTGGTTTCAGCCCAAAGATACTTATCTGGCACCGCTGGACCGGATGCCGTCGCTGGTACGGCCGACCAACCCTTACCGTGCAAGCGCTGTCGAGCCGGACCGTTGCTGGAATGGCGCATGGCACCATCCTGACAAGCCGGACGTGCCGCTATCAAGCGGACAGGATCGCATAAACCGATAGGCCGACAGGCAGGCGTACCCGTCCGATCAGATGGCGCTCCAGGCCGAAAATATGGCGAAGCAGGGTATTTATGAGTCGTGGCGGACGCGAATCCACAGCCGCCTTGTACCCCGTTGTACGTTGCACGAGCCTAGCCATGACGGCAATCGGGAAAAGAAGGCTGTTGAAATAGCCGACTTCCTTGACGTCGAGTCCGGCAGCGCGGGCAACCGTGGACAGGCTGGCCAAAGTGTAGCGGCGCTTGTGATGGTGAAGCACATCATGGTCGGACCACAGCCAAGGCGCGGCCGGAACCGTCAGCAGCAGTGAGCCGCCATCGGCCAGCCTTTCACGTAAGGCTGCCAGCGAATCGCAATCCTGTTCGACATGCTCAAGTACATCGAGCAGAACGATGAGGTCATAGCGATTGTCACCGAAGCCGATATCGTCAGGCAGGCTGCCTGGTTTCACCATGCCGATGCCGCGTGATGCGGCCACGCCGAGCGATTCGCGGTCATATTCCAGCGCATCGACGCTGCCATGACGGGCGAGCATCGCCAGATTACCGCCTGTGCCACAGCCCGCCTCCAATATCCGCGCGTCGGCGCGCGGCGCAATCCGGTTGCGGATCAGCGCGTCCAAAATGGCGCGGCGGGCGACGAACCACCAGTGGCTCCCCTCCTGCGCGCTCAGGCTCGCATAGGCTGATCGGTCCATTGATCCTCATCCCTTATTGGCATGGCGACGGGGGCGACCGGCGCGGCTGACTGGTCCGCGACCACATAGAGCGGCCGTTGCCGCACTTCGCGCGCGACCCGGCCGAGATATTCGCCGATAATGCCAAGACTGAGCAGATTAAGCCCGCCCATGCCCAGCACTGCGACCATGATGGACGCATAGCCGGGTGTGTCGGTCCCGGTGATGATCGTATGCGCGACCAGAAAGGCGGCATAGGCAAAGGCCAGGCAGGCGATGCCACCACCGATATAGGACCAGATGCGCAGCGGCATGGTGGTCGACGCGGTGATGCCGTCAATCGCCAGCGACCAGAGCTTGCCGAGCCGCCATTTGGTCGTGCCCGTTCCACGCGCGGCGCGGACATAATCGACGGTGGCGACGCGAAAGCCGATCCAGCTGAAAAGCCCCTTGTTGAAGCGGGCCTGTTCGCCCAGTTGCTTGATGACATCCACCGCCTGCCGGTCCAGCAGGCGAAAGTCGCCGACATTTTCGGGGATGGGATAATCGGACAGGCGGTTGAGCAAGCGGTAGAAACCACGCGCGCTCGTCCGCTTGAACCAGCCGTCGGTCGATCGGTCGGTGCGACGGGCGTTGACCACCTGTGCGCCAGCCAGCCATTGACGGACCATATCGACGATCACTTCGGGCGGATCCTGCAAATCAACGTCGATCGGGATCACCGCGTCGCCGCTGGCATGATCGATCCCCGCCGCAAGCGCCGCTTCCTTGCCGAAATTACGCGACAGGGTGACGCAGCGCACATCGGCGTTCAGCCGCGCCAATATCGCCAATATGTCACCGGTGCGGTCGCTGCTGCCGTCATTGACGAACAGATATTCGGCATGGGCATCAGGACCGATCAACGCCAGCGCGCTCCCCACTGCCGGACGTGCCGCTTCCAGGAACAACGACAGGCTGTCCTGCTCATTATAGACGGGGATGACGATCGAGAGCGCGGGTTTCATCGGCAGGTTTGACTTTCAGGCTCGCACAGGGAGCAGTTTCCTGATTGTTGGCGAAACTGGTTAATTTCTCGTAAAATTGTCGATCGTCGCTCCTTAGCTGTTGGTGTCGCGCTTACCCCCTGTTTACCATTATCATGGTTAATGGTGCCGCGGACATTCGGGGCGACATGACGATGCGGAAGAACGACTATCTGGCCCCCCTGCTGATCCTGCTCGTCGCGATCATCGCCCTGATCCCCAGCCTGTTGTGGGGACCGGGCAATACCGATGATATCCGGTACAGCTATGTATGGACGGTGCAGTTTGGCGAGCAACTGGCCGCCGGGCATCTTTATCCTCGCTGGATGCCCGGCAGCTTTGAAGGATTGGGCAGTCCGGCCTTTTTCTTCTACCCACCACTGGCCTACTGGATTGCGGGCGTTTGGGTTGCGACGGGGGCATCGGCCGCGCTTGCGATCAACCTGACGGGCGGAACTGTTCTGATGCTCTCAGGCCTCGCCATGTATCGGTGGCTCAGCGAACGCGGCACCTTTCCGCTGATCGGTGCCATCCTCTACATGCTCGCGCCCTATCATCTGATGAACTTCTATGTCCGGGGCGCTCTGGCGGAGTTTTCCGCCTATATGTGGCTACCGCTAATCGCGCTGGGTATTACGAAGCTGCCCACGCGCAACGGCATTGTCCTGTTTGCTCTTGCCTATGCCGGACTGATTCTCACGCACCTGCCGCTGGCGATGCTGGCAACCCTGTTCCTGATCGGCCCGCTGGCTGTCGCGCGTATCGTCATAGACCGTGATCGCGTTTTTGTCGGCGCATTGGCGATGAGTGGAATGCTCGCCGGGGGTCTGGGGGCCATCTACCTGCTCCCTGCGCTGACGATGCAGGATCAGCTTTCTACGACATGGCTTTGGGATGACTGGCACTTGCCAGCCTCCTGGTCGCTATTGCGGCCAGACTCGCTGGTCTTTCATGATCCCGCGCTGATCGGCGCGGCAGGGGCGCTGTTGATCGTCGCTCTGGCGGATCGTTCGGTCTGGCGCATTATCGCATTGGTTGGCGCGATTTCCGCGCTCGGCCTGATCCCGCTCATGTGGGGTATTCCGCTGCTGATGAAGGCACAATTTCCATGGCGGTTGCTGGGGATCGTCGAATTTGCCGCGATCACCGCGCTGATGGGCAGCAGAATGAAACCGGTGATGGCGGGATTGGCCGCTGGCCTTGCTCTATTCGCCTATGGCGGATGGACGTCCAAAGCGATCGAATGTCTGCGACAACCCGTCGATTTCAAGGGACTGGCGCTCCGTTTGCCCGATGCTCCCGAATATCTGCCGCCAACTTTCGATCAATCTTTGGTCCGGCGGTCGGGCCGCAAGGTCAACTTGACCGCGTTCCGCGCCCTCCCGCGCAGTGACAGCATCACCGTCACCCGTCCCGGCCCGGTGACTATCGGCCATGCCGCCTTCCCGATCTGGCGCGTGACCCGTGACGGTCAGGCGGTGACCAGCCATGGCCCGCTGATCCGCTTTTACGCCCGGCCCGGCACCTATCGCATCGAGCGGGTCCGGCTGTGGCAGGAGAGCGCGGGCGCGGCGATCAGCCTGATCGCGCTGCTGCTACTGGCGCTGTTGATGTGCCAACGCCGCATTAGCCATTTGTCAAAGTTTCCATCTTATTCACCTTCCCAAGCCCTATCTGATCGGCCTTCTTCCGGGCGGCTTCGATCGCGAATTACTGGCGGAGACCTATGAGCGCCTTTGGACGGAAAAATGGACCTGCTGGCATCAAGCCTGGCTTTGGCGTTGCCCGGCCGATGCAGGGTGGTGGGGCGCCCAAGGACGAGCCGCGTGGCGGCGACCAGTTCCCGCCGCTCGACATCGCCGCCCTGCCGGGCGAGATGTCGTTCGATCCGCTCTCCGCGCCGACCAGCCAGATGCAGCGCAATGCCGATGCCATCCAGCGCCTGTCCGACCGCGCCAATCACGAGCATGTACCTGACGCGGGGCCGCAGGGTTTCGAGGCCAGCGTCCACAAGATCAAGGAACAGGTGCTTCCCCGCCTGCTGGAGCGTGTCGATCCAGAAGCCGCCGCGACGCTGACCAAGGATGAGCTGGCCGAGGAATTCCGTCCGATCATCATGGAAGTGCTGGCCGAGCTGAAGCTGACGCTCAACCGGCGCGAGCAGTTCGCACTGGAAAAAGTGCTGGTCGATGAATTGCTGGGCCTTGGCCCGCTCGAAGAGCTGCTGAACGACCCGGACATCACCGACATCATGGTGAATGGCCCGGACCAGACCTATATTGAAAAGAAGGGCAAGCTGGTCATTGCCCCGATCAAGTTCCGCGACGAGGAGCATCTGTTCCAGATCGCCCAGCGGATCGTCAGCAAGGTCGGCCGCCGCGTCGACCAGACCACGCCGCTGGCCGACGCCCGCCTGCCCGACGGCAGCCGCGTCAACGTGATCGTACCGCCCCTGAGCCTCAAGGGCACCGCAATCTCCATTCGTAAATTTTCGGCCAAGCCGATCACCATCGACATGCTGGCCCAGTGGGGAGCCATGTCCCCCAAAATGGCGACGGCGCTCAAGATTGCAGGCGCGTGTCGCTTCAATATCGTGATTTCAGGCGGCACCGGTTCGGGCAAGACGACGATGCTCAACGCCCTGTCGAAAATGATCGATCCGGGCGAGCGCGTGCTGACGATCGAGGATGCGGCCGAATTGCGGCTGCAACAGCCGCACTGGCTGCCGCTGGAAACCCGCCCTGCCAATCTGGAGGGCAATGGTGCAATCACCATCGGCGATCTTGTCAAGAACGCCCTGCGTATGCGCCCGGACCGTATCATCCTAGGCGAAATTCGTGGCGCGGAATGTTTCGATCTGCTCGCAGCGATGAACACGGGTCATGACGGGTCCATGTGTACGCTGCACGCCAACTCACCGCGCGAATGTCTGGGCCGTATGGAAAATATGATCCTGATGGGCGACATCAAAATCCCCAAGGAAGCGATCTCCAAGCAGATCGCCGACTCGGTGGATCTCATCATCCAGGTCAAGCGTCTGCGCGACGGTTCGCGTCGCATCACCAACGTGACCGAGGTGATCGGCATGGAAGGCGAAGTCATCGTCACCCAGGAACTGTTCAAGTTTGAATATCATGATGAGGATGACAGCGGCAAGATTGTCGGCGAATATCGGTCGATGGGGCTGCGTCCCTACACGCTGGACAAGGCGCGCATGTTCGGCTTCGACCAGCCTTTCCTGGAAGCCTGCCTGTAAGGAAATATGGCTGGCGGGGATTTCCCCTCCAGCCCCCTTGCATCGCCGTGCCGCGACCGGCACACCCCTCTCCTGACTTATCAAGAGAGGACTGCCGATGAACCGTCTCGCCCGTGCCGGACTGCTGCTGACCGGCCTTGCCCTGCCCGCCTTGCCCCTGCTGGCCCAACATGCTGGCCATGGCGATCATGCCGCGCACAAGATGGCTGACCCGATTGCCGCCGCTATCGCCGCGCCCAGCCGCACGCCGACCAATGTCCCGCGCGACAAATTTCGCCACCCGGCCGAAACACTCAGCTTTTTTGGTGTGACACCGACCCAGACAGTGGTGGAATATTCGCCCAGCGGTGGCTGGTACACCGAAATACTGGCCCCGCTGCTGCGCGATCAGGGCAAATTCTACGCGCTTCAACCCACCGGCCGCTATCTGGACGGTTACAAGACATTCCTGGCCGCCAAGCCGACCGTCTATGACAAGGTGACGGTGGTCCCCTATCCCGAATCGACCGCGACCATCCCCGCCAACAGCGTGGACACGGTGCTGACTTTCCGCAATGTCCATAATATGGTGATGGGCGGGACGGAGGCAGCGACCTTCGCGGCCTTCTTCGCGATGCTCAAGCCCGGCGGCACGCTGGGCGTGGTCGATCATCGCCTGCCCGAAAGCCGCGACAGCGCGCTTGAAAAGACCAGCGGCTATCTCAAGGCCTCGACCATCCGCCGCATCGCCGAGACCGCCGGTTTCACCTATGTCGGCGCGTCGGAGGTGAACGCCAATCCCAAGGATACAGCTGACTGGGCCAAGGGCGTCTGGACCCTGCCCCCGGTGCTGACCAACAAGGATGTCGATCGCGACAAATATCTCGCCATTGGCGAGAGCGATCGCATGACGCTGAAATTCATCAAGCCGCTGCAATAGGCTTTTGCTGCCCCTTCCCGGTCTGTCTCTTATACACATCTGA
>NZ_CAVK010000045.1 GCF_000382885.1 Sphingobium indicum BiD32 | reverse complement strand
GGCCATCCACCTCCCCTTAAAGGGGAGGATCGGCTTTGTTCTCGAAAAGCAAATATCGGTTTGTAAACTACATAATCGCCAAAAGAAAAGGGCGGGAGCGTTGTGACGCCCCTGCCCCTCCACACCATTCGCCTCGCGAACGGTCCCCTCCCCAGGCAAGCCTGGGGAGGAATGATCAGGCCGCCTTGGAGCGGCTCATGCGCTTGCGCTCGTTCGGGTCGAGGTAGCGCTTGCGCAGGCGAATCGTCTTGGGCGTGACTTCGACCAGTTCATCATCGTCGATATAGGCGATGGCCTGTTCCAGCGTCAGCTTCCATGGCGGGGTCAGGCGGACGGCGTCGTCCTTGCCCGATGCACGGAAGTTGGTCAGCGCCTTGGACTTCATCGGGTTGACTTCGAGGTCGTCGGGCTTGGCGTTTTCGCCGATGATCATGCCTTCATAGAGCGCTTCGCCCACGCCGACCATCAGGATGCCGCGTTCTTCGAGCGGACCCAGCGCATAGGCATTGGCTTCGCCCGCGCCGTTGGAGATCAGAACGCCATTCTTGCGGCCTTCGATCTTGCCCTTGTGGGGGCCGTACTTCTCGAACAGGCGGTTCATGATGCCGGTGCCGCGCGTGTCGGACAGGAATTCGCCATGATAGCCGATCAGGCCGCGCGAGGGGGCGGAGAAGGTAATGCGGGTCTTGCCGCCACCCGACGGGCGCATGTCGGTCATTTCCGCCTTGCGCAGGTTCATCTTCTCGACAACCGTGCCCGAAAATTCATCATCGACGTCGATCATGACGGTTTCATAAGGCTCGGTCTTGCCACCATCCTCATCTTCGCCAAACAGCACGCGCGGGCGGCTGATCGACAGCTCAAACCCTTCACGGCGCATGGTTTCGATGAGCACGCCGAGCTGAAGCTCACCGCGCCCTGCGACTTCAAAACTGTCCTTGTCGGCGCTCTCGGTCACCTTGACGGCCACGTTCGATTCGGCTTCGCGGGCGAGGCGATCGCGGATCATGCGGCTCGTCACCTTGGTGCCTTCACGGCCCGCCATGGGCGAATCGTTCACCGCAAAGCGCATCGAGAGGGTTGGCGGATCGATCGGCTGGGCCTGGATCGGCACGGTGACAGACGTGTCGCAGATGGTGTTCGCGACGGTCGCGACCGCCAGACCCGCCAGCGAGATGATGTCGCCGGCCTTGGCTTCGTCGACGGGGACGCGATCTAGGCCATGGAAAGCCATGATCTTGGACGCGCGGCCGGTTTCGATGACCTTGCCATCCATGTCGAGCGCGTGGATCGCCTGGTTCACCTTGACCGAACCGCTGGTCACGCGGCCAGTCAGGATTCGGCCCAGGAAATTATCGCGGTCAAGCAGCGTCACCAGGAAGGTGAAGGGCACACCGTCAACTTCCACGGCGGGCGCAGGCACATGATCGACGATCTTCTGGAACAGCGGCTTCAACGTGCCCGAACGCAGCGTGGGATCTTCATTGGCGTAGCCGTTACGGCCCGATGCGTAGAGGACGGGGAAGTCGAGTTGCTCGTCAGTCGCGTCGAGCGACACGAACAGGTCGAACACTTCGTCCAGCACTTCCTGGATACGCTCGTCGGGACGGTCGACCTTGTTGACGACGACGATCGGACGCAGGCCCAGCGCCAGCGCCTTGCCGGTCACGAACTTGGTCTGCGGCATCGCGCCTTCCGACGAATCGACCAGCAGGACGACGCCATCGACCATCGAGAGGATGCGCTCGACTTCGCCACCAAAGTCGGCGTGACCGGGCGTGTCGACGATGTTGATGCGGGTGCCTTCCCACTCGACCGAGGTTGGCTTGGCCAGGATGGTGATGCCGCGCTCTTTTTCGAGATCGTTGCTGTCCATCGCCCGCTCTTCGACGCGCTGATTGTCGCGGAAGGTGCCGGACTGGCGGAAAAGCTGGTCAACGAGGGTGGTCTTGCCGTGATCGACGTGCGCGATGATCGCGATATTACGCAGGGACATGTCTTGCCTTTGGGATATGGGCTCCCCTGGCCGACACAAGGTCACACAGAGGCTTCGGGCGCGCCCCTACAGGAATTGATGCGCCGCGGCAAGGGTTGGGGGGTGAGAGCTGGGGGAAGTGATGCGGGGAGCGGGCGGCCGTCCCGCTCCCGCGCCGCATTAATGGTTGATGGTGATGATGTTCGTCGAAGCAACACTGCCGTCGAACCACGCCTTGCCGTCCGTCAGATCAAGATGCAGGCCCAGATCCTTGATCGCGGCGGCATCGTCGATGTCGACGCCCTGCTCCTTGAGCAAACCCAGAAAGCTGTTCATGAAGCGCACACGCGCCGCAGGACTGGCTTGCAACTTGGTCGTCAGAGTAGCTCTTGCCGTACCCATATCCATATTCCTCTCTGTTCAGCTGCAGTGTTCGAGCATGTTTCCGAAGAAGGCTGCAGCGCGTTCCTTCCCCAAAACCCCTTCGACCCGGTCCATTGTCTTGATGATTTCCTGCGTGCGGTAGGTTTCAAACACAGCCTGCACGCGAGCGGCGATTTGCGGTTTGCGGAGCACCGCATGGCAAGTGCTGCAGGCACCGGGATAATCTTCAAATTTCGGCATGTCGGCATACAGCGCCGGATCGAGCCGTTCGATAATGTCGTAAAATTGCGGAAATCCCTCTCGCTTGATCACGCGCAGCAAGAGCGATGCCTCGATTCGCGCCCGGATCAGCGCCAGCGGCTCGGTAAATGCATTGCCCATGACAAGGCCGGGCGTCGCCCGGTTGAAGGTCGAGCAACAGGGATAGGTCTTGCCATCCCAGAATATGACAATGTCATGATGGACGCGCCGGTAGCAGGTTTTCACCTTCGGACCCGTCAGCGCGGCGTAATCGACATCCCATTTGGTTGCCCGGCCGGTCTTGGCCACGATCTTGTCGATCAGATGGACGTTGGGCACCCCCACCAATCCCGGTACGAATTCGCGCAACGTTCCACCGGGCGTGTCAAAGGTGCCGACGATGTAAACGGGAATGTCATGTGCCGCACAGGCATGGGCGGCCCGCGTGACCGCATCGGGTGTCACAAACTCGGCATGGGAAGGGTCGCAGCTGATGTTCATCCGGCGCAGGCCGCAAGCCGCCATACGCGCCGCCAACCCCCGTGCTTCCTCCCCGCTTTCGCCCCAGTAGCCCGAACTTGCCACCGTGAAAGGCAAGCCATGCAGCGCGCAACGGTCGATCATCGCCAGAAAATCGTCGCGATGGACCATAGGTTCGCCGCCGGTGAAGCCGACCGAGGAAAAATGTTCGATGGCTGCTGCCTGGTCGATCAGGCTTAACGCCTTGTCGATCGGCATCCGTTCCTGACGGCCGGGATGACAACCATAACAGCAGAAATCGCATGATAATGGGCATGTCATCGTTGTGTTGAGGACAAGAACATCCTTCTCAAGAATGGCAGACCATTCCCGCAAATCTTCAAATTCTGACAAAGTCATATCCTCCCCGACGAATATTCGCGAAGATCAGTATTTTATGACAATTTGGGATTTTTATGGGGCGACCACTGCCATTATATCGGCGACTCGAATATTAGCATCGCGAGTCCATGCCATCAATTTTAATGATAACTGTATTTGCGTTTACCATAATTATGGCATCGCTATTATCAGTCATGTTGACGCTTCGATCGCCAAGATGGTGCCAAATCAGCGCGTTAACCCATCTCTCGCGCGCGGAAATTTTCCTGCGGCGAATGCCCCGCCGGAACGGTCCAGCCATCGGCGCGAGCGACGCGGCGGCAAACAAGCCCGATCGCGCGCTGACCCGGCTTTTCCGTGCCGATGTCCCGATCCATTTGCATCGGGCGCCGGGCCGGGCCATATTTCACGCCTGTTCCGCATTGAAGATGCAGTGTTATAGTCGCATATAACAGCCGCAAGGAGATAGCATGGCCAGCACCGCGCCCACCACGACCGCAACATCCTCCGGCGATCCGTTCAGCCTGACGCCGCCCGACCCGGTGCCGGTCGTAAGCGCCGAAAGGACCGCCGGGCTGGTGCCGATCGACGAAGGCAAAAAGTCCAAGCTGGACGAGAAGGTCGATGCCTTCATCGACGATCTGGTGGCGCAGGACGCCAATTCGCCCGCATTCGGCGCGCGGGTCGACCAGCTGACCAATATGGGGCGCAAGGAAATTGCCGAGGCGGCGGGGCATAGCAACCGCTTCCTCGACCGGCCTGTGCGCGCAATGGACAGCGACAGCAAGGTCGGCGCGGACCTGGCCGAACTGCGCCGCACGGTCGAGGATCTGGATCCTGGCAAGCGCGGCAAGCTGACCGCGCCCAAAAGGCTGTTCGGCATCATCCCGTTCGGCAACAAGATGCGCGACTATTTCGACAGCTATAAGAGCGCGCAGAGCCACATCAATTCCATCCTGGGATCGCTGGCCAGCGGCAAGGACACGCTGATCAAGGATAATGCCGCGATCGACGTGGAACGCCAGAATATGTGGGCGACGATGGGCCGTCTGGAACAGATGATCCATATCAGCAAGACGATGGACGCGCGGCTGGAAGCCAAGGCGCTGGAACTGGATTCGACCGACCCGACCAAGGCGAAGGCGATCCGCGAGAGCGCGCTGTTCTACATTCGCCAGCGTACACAGGATTTGCTGACCCAGATGGCGGTGACGGTGCAGGGCTATCTGGCGCTCGATCTGGTGAAAAAGAATAATGTCGAACTGGTCAAAGGCGTGGACCGCGCCTCCACCACCACGGTCGCGGCGCTGCGCACGGCCGTGACGGTAGCGCAGGCGCTGGTGGGACAAAGGCTGGTGCTGGAGCAGATCACCGCGCTCAACACTACCACCGCGAACATGATCGATTCGACCGGCGAATTGCTGAAAAGCCAGACCGCGCAGATTCACGAGCAGGCCGCATCCAGCACGATTCCGATCGAGACGTTGCAGCGTGCCTTCCAGAATATTTACGACACGATGGACAATATCGACAGCTTCAAGCTGAAAGCGTTGGAGAATATGAAAACGACCGTGACGACGCTGTCGCACGAGGTCGAGAAGTCCAAGGGCTATATCGCGCGGGCCGAGGGGCAGGCGCAGGCGTCGAAGGAAGCGCGAGCAGACAATCCCTTGCTGAGTGCGATCGAGGGGTGAGGATGTTCACCAAAAACATCCGTTCGTTTCGAGCGAAGTCGAGAAACGCAGGCACCGCGCTAACCGCTTCTCGACACGCTCGAAGCGAACGGAGGCAGGTGACATGAGCCGTTCCGATCGCGTGCTGGCCGATGCCGAAGCGGTGCTGCGGCGTCATAGCGAGCGGGGGCAAAGCCTGACCGCGCGGGCGCGGCAGCGGCGCAACGCGGGGCTGCTCCGCAAGATCAAATATGCCTTCTGGGCGATATTGGCGGTGATATTGGGCAGCGCGGTTGCCGGATTCGTGATGCCGCTGGGGACAACCGGCATCATGGTCGCGCTGGGGGTGATGATCGCGGCTTTGCTGCTGATCGGCCTGCTGCCGACGGAAACCCGCGTGCGGACCGAGGCGCTGGCGGAAACGCCGCTTACCGCCCTGCCGCTCCAGACCGAAATCTGGCTGGAAAATCAGCGCAAGGCGCTGCCTGCCCCGGCGGTGACGCTGGTGGACAGTATCGGCGTGAAGCTGGAGATATTGGCGCCGCAACTGGAAAGGCTCGGCCCGCAGGATCCCGCCGCGCTGGAGGTGCGTCGCCTGCTGGCAGACCATCTGCCCGAACTGGTCACCGGCTATCAGTCGATCCCCCAGCCGTTGCGGCGCGAGGAGCGCAATGGCCGGGTGCCGGAAAAGCAGCTGGTCGAGGGGCTGGCGGTGATCGACGCGGAAATTGCGCGGATGAGCGAAAGCCTGGCCAGTGGCGACCTGGACAAGCTGGCGACGCAGAACCGCTTTCTGGAGTTGAAATATCAGGAGGCGAAGGAGTTGGGGCAATAGCCCCGTTCTTCCCGGATGATCCACCTCACCCTCATCATCGTTGATTTTTTGACAGGGCTGCTGGCGGCGGGCGCATGGGCGCTGGCGTCCGCAGGCGGGGCAATTGCGGCGGTGGTCGGTGGCGGGGTGCTGGGCGTGTCGCTGTTCCGGCGCTGGCGGCGCAAGGGTTAATCCCCGCGCACGACCCGCTGCACTATGGCGTCGGACAGGGCTATGTCGAAATGCAGGCCAAAGCGTTTCGCCCGGACCCAGACGACATAGGCGATCGCGGTGATCCCTTCCGCCTCTATCCTGACGCGATCACCGGCCTGCGGAGGATGGTCGCAATGGGCCAACGCCCCTGTTGTCGACAGATCCAATATATGCGCGCGCAACGGCGTGCCCCGCAGGCGCAGCACCACCGGCTCGAACATTTTGTGCCGCGTGGCGATGCGCGGCTTTGGTCCTGACGGCGCAAGTGAAACATGGTCGGTCATGAAGGAACCTCCCTGACATCTTCATATTGCAGGAGCGAACAACATCCAATCACCATAAAGGATCAGGATCGCATTAACCCTGATTTTCGCTGTGATAGGCGCAAGGGACGATGCTGGCGGGGTCGGGGCGCGCGGCGATGCGGCGGAAGCGCGCGAAATAGCCGCCTGCCGTTGGCTTGGGGATGACCTCTTCCAGCCGGAAGCCCATTGCCGCCAGTTCGCAGGCAAGCAGGCGCGGCGGCGTGCCATGCTGCTCGGTCGGGCGGTTGGCATCGACAACGATCAACTCGCCATCCTTTTTCAGCGCAGGGCTGAGATGCCAGAGGAAGGCGTAAGGCTCTGCGATCTCATGATACATATGGACCATCAGGATACGGTCAAAACTGTTGACCGGCAGGCGCGGGTCTTCCGGCGCGCCCAGCTTGACGCTGACATTATCCAGCTTTTCCCGCGTGATGCGGCGCGAGAGCGCTTCGATCACTTCGGGCATGATGTCCTCAGCCAGGACTCTACCGGTTTTGCCGACACGGGCGGCGAGACGGACGGTATAATAGCCCTCGCCCGCACCAATGTCCGCCACGGTCATGCCGGGGCGAATGCCGGCGCGATCCATGATATCCTCCGCCTCATGCACCCGGTCGCGCGCTTCCTCACTCGACCAGCGAGTCGATACAATCGGGGCGACGGGGCGGTCAGCCAGCGGAAAGGGCGCGGCGGCAGGCGCGCGTTCCGCTTCATTGCCGGGCGACAGGCGATCGCAGGCAGCCAGCAGGACAAGCATGCCCGCCATGGCCACCCGCAGCATCGTCATCAGTCGACATCCTCGACATCGACGCTTTCGCCCGTCACCTTCTGGCTCAAGGCGGCGGCCATGAACGGATCGAGCGCGCCGTCCAGCACATCGTCAGGCGCGGTCGATGTAACGCCGGTGCGCAGATCCTTCACCAGCTGATAGGGTTGCAACACATAGGAACGGATCTGGTGGCCCCAGCCGATTTCAGTCTTGGCCGCATATTCGCCCGCGGTCACCGCTTCGCGCTTGGCGAGTTCGGCTTCGTAGAGCCGGGCTTTGAGCATATTCATCGCGGTGGCGCGGTTCTTGTGCTGCGACCGGTCATTCTGTGACGCGACGATAATGCCGGAAGGGACGTGGGTGATGCGCACGGCCGAATCGGTCGTGTTGACGTGCTGCCCGCCTGCGCCCGATGCGCGATAGGTGTCGATCTTGAGGTCGGATTCCTTGACCTCGATATCGATATCATCGTCGATCACCGGATAGACCCACACCGACGAGAAGCTGGTATGGCGGCGCGCGGCGCTGTCATAGGGACTGATGCGGACCAGGCGATGGACACCGCTTTCAGTCTTGGCATAGCCATAGGCGTTTTCGCCCTTGATCAGGAAGGTGGCGGACTTGATGCCCGCCTGATCGCCCGCCTGATAATCGACCAGTTCGACCTTGTAGCCGCGCCGTTCCGCCCAGCGGCGATACATGCGGGACAGGATTTCGGCCCAGTCCTGGCTTTCGGTGCCGCCAGCCCCGGCATGGATTTCCAGATAGGTGTCGCTGGCGTCCGCCTCGCCCGACAGCAGCGCCTTGATCTTGTCCTCATCCGCGCGGTCGGCCAGCGCCTTCAGGCCTGCAATGGCTTCGGACACCATTTCCTCGTCGCCCTCGGCCTCGGCCATTTCGATCAGTTCGGCGGTGTCGGACTTTTCGGAAGCGATCGCGCGGGTCGCGCCGATGGCGCTGTCCAGCCGGGTGCGCTCCCGCATCACCTCCTGCGCCAGCTTGGCATTGTCCCACAGGGTCGGGTCCTCGACGCGCGCGTTCAGCTCGTCTAGCCGCCGCAGCGCGCGGTCCCAGTCGAGCGACTGGCGCAGCAGGGCCAGCGCTGCGTCGATGCGATCAATATATTGCAGCGCTTCGGCGCGCATGGGTGGTCTCCGGGGTAGCTTGTCAGGTGCGTTAACGCATCAAGCGCCTGCCCCTATCCGAGGGCGGCGGATTTGGGAAGATCAATCCTCCCCTGACAGGGGAGGTGGCAGCCCGCAGGGCTGACGGAGGGGTAGCTCTCGTCCCGTGCTGGCGATGATATGGCATACAACCGCCTCAAGATCACGCAGCACATCAGTGGCGGGGATGCGGACGACCTTGATCCCTTCGCCCTTCAACCACGCATCACGCACGGCGTCCCGTTCGGGCTGGTCGCCCCGTCCATGGATCTCGCCATCGACCTCGATCGCCAGCCTGTGCCTTGGGCAGAAGAAGTCCAGGACGTAAATGCCTGCGGGATGCTGCCGGCGGAAACGGAGATTGGCCGGTCGCTCACGCAGTGCCTGCCAGAGCAAGATTTCGGGCAAGGTCATGGTCTGGCGAAGCGTTCGGGCGCGACGTTGCGTGTCTTTCGGGCCGTAGAGCATGGTCGCACCCTACCCCTCCGTCTGGCCTGCGGCCAGCCACCTCCCCTGTCAGGGGAGGAATTTAATTGGTCTCACGCCTGCAATTTCACAATTCTCCCCCGACGGGGGACGTGGCAGCCCAAAGGGCTGACGGAGGAGTAGCTCGCCTTGCCAACAAACATCAGCGTGAGTTGAGCATCCCTTGAGCAACAGCCTGCCGATATTGGTCATCGGTATAGCCCGAACATCTACGCCGCAGTTCGGCAAGCAAATCCTCGTCCGACAGAAACTGAAAGACAGCCTCTCGCACTTCTATGCAAAGATCATATGCCGTTGACGCAAGACGTTCATCCGTTGCCATCATGCCACCCAACCCTCAATAAATCCCGCCCTGATCCGACAGGAAATCGCTGTCCGTGCGCGCCCTTGTGCGACGGGCGGCGCGGGTCTCGGCGACCTTGGCCTGTTCCTCGGCTTCTTCCTTGCGGATGGTGCGGCGGGGTTCGGATTCGGGTTTGAAGGCTTCCCAGATGACGGCGGCCTTGGGTTCGCTGGTCGGCCAGGCGCCATAGACGCGCTTGCCAGACCGCCGGTCGATCGCGACCATGCGGATGCCCGCCGGGGCGATGAAGGGCGTTTTGGGCATGGTTTCCAGGATCGGGGCCATGGCCGCTTTCCAGATCGGCGCGGCGATCCGCCCGCCCTGCGCCCAGCCGCCCAGACTGCGCGGCTGGTCATAGCCGATATAGACACCGGCGACGAGATCGGGCGATCCGCCCACGAACCAGACATTGGTCGGGCCGTTGGTCGTCCCGGTCTTGCCGAACAGGGGGCGATTGAGGTCTGCCAGCACGGTGGCGGTGCCGCGCTGGACCACGCCTTCGGTGATGTGGACGACCTGATAGGCGGTCATCGGGTTCATCACCTGCTTGCCTTCAAAGCCGAAGCGCGGCATCGGCTTGCCGTCCCAATTGGCCGCGTTGCAGCCATCGCAGGCGCGCCAGCGTTCGGGCCAGATCACCTTCCCGCGCCGGTCCTGAACATAATCCATCACCCTGGATGGGAATTGCCGCCCCTGATTGGCGAGCGTCGCATAGGCGTTGACCATGCGTTCGACCGTGGTTTCGCCCGCCCCCAGCGCGAAGGAGAGATAGGGCTGATAATCGCCAATCCCCATGCCCTTGATGGTGCGCACGACCCGTTCCATCCCGGTCTGGCTGGCGGCGCGCACGGTCATCAGGTTGCGTGATTGTTCGACGCCCCAGCGCATCGTCTGCGGCCCGGCGCTGCCGCCCGAAAAGTTGCGGAAGCATTTCTGGCCAAGGCCCGCGCCCTGATAGACGCACAGGGGACCATCGACGATGATCGAGGCCGGTGTCATGCCGCCATCGAGCGCGGCGGCATAGACGAACGGCTTGATGGTCGAGCCTGGCTGGCGCAGCGCCTGGGTGGCGCGGTTGTAAGAGGAGAGGCGCGAATCGAAGCCACCCTGCATCGCGCGAATGCGACCGGAATGGACTTCTTCCACCACCATGCCGCCCGATACTTCGGGGATGGAGCGCAGCGCCCAGCTTGATCCGTTGCGCGCGACGACGATCAGGTCGCCCGGCTTCATCGCGGAAAAGGCAGGACCGCCGGTCTTGCGATAGGGGGTCTGGGCGGCGCTGGCGGGGAGCGTGCCGGTGTTGCCGTCGGAAAAGCCGAGTTGCGCGTCGGTCGAAGTGCGGCTGATGACGACGGCGACGCGCCATTGCGCATAATCGACGTCGATATAGCTGGCGGCCAGTTCCCGCTCCCAGCCCTTGTCGATATTGATATGGCCGACCGGACCGGACCAGCCGCGCCCGGCGTCAAAGCGCAGCAGGCCGCCGCGCAGCGCATTTTGCGTGCTGGCCTGCACCACCGGGTCATAGGGGCTGCGCACCCACAGGCCACCGGCATAGATGCTGTTGGGACCATCGCTCGCCTTTTCCCCGAACCGGGCGATCAGGCGGCGGCGCACCTCTTCCATATAATAGCCGCCTGCGCGCGCATCAAAGCCGGAACCGTGCATCGCCACGGTGCCAAGCGGCTGCGCCATCGCCGCGTCGCGCTGCGCCGGTGTGATCCAGTCACTCTTGACCATTTCGCCCAGCGCCCAATTACGCCGGTCGAGCGCGCGGGCGTGGCCGGATGGGCTTTCCGGGCGGTAATTGGCCGGCCCCTTGGGCAGGATCGACAGATAGGCCATTTCGTGGAGCTGGAGGTCAGCTACATCCTTGTCGAAATAGGCGCGGGCAGCGGCCTGCACGCCATAGGCGTTACGACCCAGGAATATCTGGTTGAGATAGAGTTCGAGGATCTGCTGCTTCGTCAGGACATTTTCCATGCGCCAGGCCAGGATCATCTCCTTCACCTTGCGCGTGGGCGAATATTCGTCGCCGATCAGCAGATTCTTGACCACCTGCTGCGTGATGGTAGAGCCGCCGCGCGCGCGCTGGCCGGAGCCGAGCTTGCTGGCATAATCCACCACCGCGCCTGCAAAACCGGGGAAATCGACGCCATGATGGTCGAAGAAGGTCTTGTCCTCCGCCGCCAGATAGGCACGGATCAGCAATGTGGGATAATCGCTATATTGCAGCTGGACGCGCCGTTCGCGGGCATAGCTGTGGACCGGCTGGCCATTAATGTCGCGCACGATGGTGGGCAGCGGCGGTTCATATTCCAGCAGCGTCGCCGCGTCCGGCAGGCCGCGTGCGAAGATCAGCCAGAACAGCGCACAGAATAGCAGGAAGCCGCCCAGCAGGATCGACGCCCAACGGAACAGGCGGCGCTGCCAGAGCGGGCGCAGACGATCGAGCACGCCGCCTGCGTCGCGACGCAGGCGATAGGCGAAGGACGATGCGGGCGGATTGGAACGGGCCTCTTCCATGACGGATCAGGCTCTAAGGTCAAAAAGCTCGTAGCGCCAGTGGGGATCGTTGATGTGGGTGATCCTCCCTCGGCGGGGGAGGATTTTGACTGGATCAGCCTCCGTTCGCACCGCCATGCATGGCCAGCTTGCGGGCGAAATGAACCTCGATCGCGCGGGCGACGCCGCGGGCGATTTTCTGTTGGCCATCGCGCGAGGCGAGAAAGGCTGCGTCGTCGGCATTGCTGATATAGCCGGTCTCGAACAGGACCGAGGGCGTATCGGGTGCTTTCAGGACCATGAGCGAGGCGAAGCGGTGATAGGCGCTGCGGAACGGCACATAGGGCGAGGCTTCGCGCTGGAGCAGGCGGGCAAAACTGGCCGATATATTCATCGATTCGCGCTGGGTCAGGTCGATGAGGATCGAGGAGACATCACCCGACTGACCACCCAGATTGACGCCATTGATGATGTCGGCCTTGTTTTCGCGCGCGGCCAGTCGTGCGGCTTCCCGGTCGGACGCGGTTTCGGACAAGGTATAGACAGTCGCGCCATGGGCTTCGGCATTTTCGGCCGCATCGGCATGGACCGAGATGAACAGGTCGGCGCCCAGCTTGCGGGCGATGCCATAGCGTTCCTGCAACACGAGATATTTGTCATCGTCGCGGGTCAGCGCCACGCGGACGCGGCCGGACTTGACCAGCTGATCGCGGATCGCCTGGGCAATGGCGAGCGTCACATCCTTTTCGCGCTTGCCATTTTCCTTGTTGATCGCGCCCGGATCATGCCCGCCATGGCCTGCGTCGATCACGATCAGCGGACGGGCACCGTCACGCGCGCCTTCGACTGGCGGCAGCGCCACGCCGCGCGCCATGGACGGGATCGGCACAGTGATGGAATGGAGGCGCTTTTGCGGACGGGCGCTCATGTTTGCGGGCGCGTCGAAGCTGGTGCGGCCCCTGCCCACTGCCGTGCGAAAAGCGGTGTCGGTTGCGTCCTTGAGCGAGAAGCTGAGCGATTTGCCGTCGGGTGCGATCTGCGCATCGCCCAATGTTGCCGGGCTGGCGAGGTCGAGGACGACGCGGGCGGTGCCCTGGCTCAACTGGCCCTGTCGCACGGCGGCGATCGCGCCATTGCCGGGCGCAAACTGACCGCGACCCACTTGCGCGCCGCTGATGTCGAGCGCGATCCGACGCGGTGTATCGAGCAGGAAGGCGGATGCGCCATCGACCCGATCATCGAAGCGGACAACGACGCGATCGTCGCGCACGTCGACGGCATAGATGCCACCGGCGCTGCCGGGCGCTGCCATCGTCAGGGTGCTTGCAAGGGCAAGGCTCTGCAACATGCGCCGTTTGTGCATCGCATCGATGCGGGCCGTCCAGCCAAATGTCATGCGCTTATCCGTTCAGCGTCCCCACGCTAAACCCCGGATTAAGCACAGCCTGTTGTGGCTCCGTAAAATGAGAGGGTTAATATGATTTTCAGCACGAAGCCCGATACGAGGGATACTGAAGGGTCTTTTTGGGAACGGGCTTCGCCCGTTCGTGCCGCACCAGCCCGCTCCCCCACCCAGCCACCCAAACAGGATACACTGTGGGTGGCCGGGTGGGGGAACGGGCTGGTGCGGTCCCAGAAATAGTCACGACATAATATTTCAGGCAGCCGTTGCCCCGTGGGTCTTTGACTGCTACCCATTCACATTCCCGCAAGACTTGCCTGTTTCATGGCGGTGCTGCGGGGAATTAAGAGAGGCATCGATGCGCACCCTGCGCGCCAAAGGATGCCAGTAACAGGTTGACGCTGCATGAGGCATGAATTCCATTCCACGCTTGCCCCGGTAACGGGCGATGCGGCGTGGATGGTCCGGCCCGGCGAATTGTCCGGCCCTGCCGACGCAGCAGACACGCATTATTTCCTTCAAACCTGGACGACGCCGCAACCCGCGCCCCTTTCGGCGCGCGCGTGGTCGTCCCTTCACTATCGCGTGGCGGCGCGGCCTTGTGCCGCAGCCCGTCCACGCCGGAGACTATTACATGACAATGCGTATGCTGATCGATGCGCGCCACCGGGAAGAAACCCGTGTCGCGGTCGTCAAGGGTAACCGGATCGAGGAATTCGACTTCGAGTCCGCTGAGCACAAGCAGCTCAAGGGCAATATCTATCTGGCCAAGGTAACGCGGGTCGAACCCTCGTTGCAGGCCGCGTTTGTCGATTATGGCGGCAACCGCCACGGCTTCCTCGCTTTCAGCGAAATCCATCCCGACTATTATCAGATACCGCGTGAGGACCGCGAAGCGCTGCTGCGCGAAGAACGCGCCCATGCCGAGGAAGAGGCCGCGCTGCGCGCCGATTTCGACGATGAGGATGACGAGGACGGCCATGGCAGCGTCGAGACGGTCGAGGCGACCCATCATCATGATGATGAGGACGAGCAGGAAGCGGGCGAACAGGCCGAAGGCAGCGAGACCGAGGGCAATGGCGGACGCGGCAATGGTCGCGGGCGTGGCCGTGGCCGGGGTGGCGACGACGCCGCCGACGAACTGCGCCGCAAGCGCATGGCGCTGCGCCGTCGCTACAAGATTCAGGACGTCATCAAGCGCCGCCAGGTATTGCTGGTGCAGGTCGTCAAGGAAGAACGCGGCAACAAGGGCGCGGCGCTGACCAGCTATTTGTCGCTGGCCGGTCGTTACTGCGTGCTGATGCCCAATACGTCGCATGGCGGCGGGATTTCGCGCAAGATCAGCAACGCGGCCGACCGCAAGCGGCTCAAGACGATCATCGCCGACATGGCGCTGCCTTCCTCGATGGGCTGCATCGTGCGCACCGCAGGGCTTCAGCGCACCAAGGTCGAGATCAAGCGCGACTTCGACTATCTCGCCCGGCTGTGGGACGAAATTCGCGAAAATACGATGAAGTCGGCCGCCCCGGCGCTGATTCACAATGACAGCGACCTGATCAAGCGGGCGATCCGCGATATCTACAACAAGGATATCGAAGAAGTCATCGTCGAGGGCGAGCATGGCTACAAGGCCGCGAAGGACTTCATGCGCCTGCTGATGCCCAGCCATGCGCGCAAGGTGAAGGGCTATGCCGACGCAGTGTCGCTGTTCCAGCGCGCCGGTGTCGAGGATCAGTTGGCCGCCATGTATAACCCGGTGGTGCAGCTGAAATCAGGCGGCTATCTGGTCATCAACCCGACCGAGGCGTTGGTGTCGATCGACATCAACTCCGGCCGGTCGACCCGCGAGCATGGCATCGAACAGACTGCGGTTGCCACCAATCTGGAAGCGGCGCGCGAGATTGCGCGTCAGTTGCGGCTGCGCGACATGGCCGGTCTGGTCGTCATCGACTTTATCGACATGGAGGTGAACTCCAACATCCGCAAGGTCGAGAAGGCGATGAAGGACGCGCTGAAGGACGATCGCGCGCGCATCCAGGTCGGCCGGATTTCGGGCTTTGGCCTGATGGAAATGAGCCGCCAGCGCCTGCGCACCGGCGTGCTGGAAGCATCGACCCGCCAGTGCCCGCATTGCGAGGGCACCGGTCTGGTCCGCACCGCTTCGTCGGCCGGCCTGTCCGCGCTGCGTATGCTGGAAGAGGAAGCGGCGCGTGGTCGCGGCAACGTCATCACGCTGCGCGCCAGCCAGGAAGCGGCCTTCTACGTCCTCAACAACAAGCGTCGCGAACTGGACGAAATCGAGCAGCGTTATGGCGTCAGCATCGTCGTCCTGCCCGATGGCGAAGTTGAAGGCGCGCGCATGTCGGTGGAACCGAGCGGTCCCCGGCCTGAGCGCGTCGTGACCTATGCCCCGATGGATCAGGATGACGACGAACTCGACCTGATCGAGGAGGAAGAGGAAGAAGAAGAGCCGCAGGCCGAGGACGAGGAAGAAGTCGTTGCCGAGCGTGAGCCGCGTGGCGATCGCGAACAGGGCGACCGGGGCGAGGATCGCGATGGCAACCGCCGCCGCCGTCGCCGGCGTCGCCGTCGTGGCGGCCAGCGCGACGACAATCGCGTCGAGGGTGAAGCTGGCGACGACAGCGAAGCTGGGGCCGAAGCTGCGGATGCCGAAGAAGGCGCAACCGAGGACGGCGAAGCCGAAGCCGAAGTCACCGTCACCACCGCCGAAACCGAGGAAGAGGGCGCTGCCCGTCGTCGCGGTCGCCGTGGTCGTCGTGGTGGTCGTCGTCGTCGCGAAGGTGGCGAAGGCACGAGCGAAGCAGGCACCGAAGCCGTGGAGGCCGAACCGGTCGCCGACGAAGCGCCCGTGATCGAGGAAGCCGCTGTCGAGGAGGCTCCCGCCGAGGAAGCCCCCAAGACCCGCCGCCGTCCCCGCGCCCGCAAGCCCAAGGCTGACAGCGCGGCGGTAACGGAAACGGTCGTCGAGGAAGCGCCTGTCGAGGTCGTGGCCGAGGCGCCTGCCGAAGTGGCCGCCGAGGAAGCGCCCGCCAAGCCCCGTCGTGGCCGTCGCACCAAGGCGCAGATCGAGGCTGACGCCGCGGCTGCTGCGGTTGCCGAAGCCGCGCCGGTGGCGGAAGAAGCCCCCGCCAAGCCCAAGCGCACCCGGCGCAAAAAGGCTGACGTTGCGGTGGAAGCCGAGGCGGCACCGGCCGTTGAAGCCCCTGCTGTGGTTGAGGAAGCCCCGGCTGCCGAGACTGTGGCGGCGGAAGGCGAAACCGAGGGCGTCAACGAAGATGGCACGCCGCGTCGCGGCTGGTGGCAGCGTACGTTCGGTCAATAACGGCCGGATCGCTCATCGATGAAAAAGCGCCGCTGCTCGTCCGGTTTCACCCGGTGCGCAGCGGCGTTTGCCGTTTGGCGCTCTGCTTCACCGGCGGTTCATGGCGCACATGGCATCGGCGGCGCGTGATGGTTCGACTGTTCCGATGGCTTGCCCTGTTGCTGGGCACATTCATGCTGATGGCGCGCCCGGCGCTGGCGCAGAGCATCCTGCGCGATGCAGAGACCGAGGCCTTCATGGCCGACATGTCCGCGCCGCTGGTGAAGGCGGCGGGGATGGACCCGCGCAATGTGCAAGTGCTGGTCATCAACGACCCCGAAATCAACGCCTTCGTCGCGGGCGGCCAATATGTGTGGGTCCATAGCGGGCTGATCGCGCAGGCCGACAATGTGAACCAGTTGCAGGGCGTGGTCGCGCATGAACTGGGCCATATCGAGGGTGGCCATATCGTCCGCTTTGGCGAGGGCATTCGCGAGGCGACCGGGGTGACGCTGCTTAGCCTCGTCCTTGGCGCGGCAGCGATTGCAGCGGGCGGCGCGGAAGCGGGCATGGGAATCATGGGCCTGGGCCAGCAGGCGGCGATGACCAAATTCCTGGCCTTTTCGCGCGGGCAGGAAAGCTCCGCCGATCTGGCAGGGGCGCGTTATCTGAGCGCGGCGGGCGTGAGTGGCCGGGGCAGCCTGGAATTCTTCAAGAAGCTGCAAAATCAAGAATATCGCCTCGCCATCCCGCAGGACAATAGTTATGGCCGCACCCATCCGCTGTCGGGCGAGCGCATCAATGTGCTGCGCGAAGTCTATACCGTTGACCCCGCGTGGGAAAAGCCGGTCGACCGGGGGCTGGAGCAGCGGTTCGAGCGGATCAAGGCCAAGCTGGTCGGCTTCGTATCCGAACCGACCCAGACCTTGCAGAAATATCCCGAAAGCGACCAGTCGATCCCGGCCCATTATGCCAGAGCCTATGCCTGGCACAAAAGCGCCTATCCGCAGCGTGCTCTGCATGAGGCCGACGCGCTGCTGGCGGCTGCCCCCGACGACCCCTATTTTCTGGAACTGAAAGGCCAGATATTGCTGGAAAGCGGGCGGCCGAAAGAGGCCGTCGCACCCCTGCGCGAGGCGGTGCGGCTGACCAACCAGCCGCTGATTTCGGTGCTGCTGTCCCATGCGCTGATCGCGACCGAGGATGAGGCGAATTTTGCCGAGGCGGAACAGGTGTTGCGGCTGGCCGTCGCGCGCGACCGGGAAAATCCCTTTGCCTGGTATCAGCTAGGCGTCGTCTATGAACGGCGGGGCGACACCCCCCGCGCCGCGCTGGCGACGGCAGAACGCTATGCCATGATCGGCCAGCATCCCATGGCACTCCGCAGCGCCGACGCGGCGATGCAGGGGCTGAAGCCGGGTACGGTTGACTATCTGCGGGCGCAGGATATCGCGATGGTATCGCGCGCCGCGATAGAGCAGCAGCGGAAGAAACGATAAGATGACGCAGCAAATCCGGCCGCCATTCCGCGCGGCCCTTTCCAACAGGATGATCCAGATGACCCTTGGCGCTTTCGCCTTGATCGCGGCAGCCGCCGGGACCGCTCTGGCCGTGCAGGCGCCCGCTGGCGTCAATGCCACGGACAAGAGCGCGATCGAAAAAATCGTCCACGACTATATCCTTGAGCACCCTGAGATCATCCCGCAGGCGATCGAGAAATTGCAGGCCAAGCGGATGTCGGGGACGATAACCGACAATCGCGCGGTGCTGGAAAAGCCCTATGCCGGGGCATGGGAAGGCGCGGCCAATGCCGACGTCACCGTAGTCGAATTTTTCGACTATGCCTGTAGCTATTGCCGCGCGTCACTGCCCGATCTCGCCAGGCTGGTGGGGTCGGACGCGAAGGTGAAAATCGTCTATCGCGAACTGCCGATCCTGTCGGAGGAAAGCAGCGACGCTGCAAAGGTATCGCTGCTGGCGGCCGAGCGGGGGCAATATATGGCCTATCACAAGGCGCTCTATGGCGCGGGCAAAGTGACGCGCGACACCATCGTCGCAGCGGCAGCGAAGGCGGGGATCAGCAGGGCCGACGCCGAAGCGGCGATTGCGTCGAGCAAATATGACGCCGAAATCCAGTCCAACATCGCCCTTGCGCAGAAATTGCAGGCCAGCGGAACGCCGACCTTCGTAATCGGCGATCAGGTGCTGAACGGCGCGGTGGGTTTCGACGCGCTCCAGACCGGCGTGGCGACGGCACGGGGGAAGTAGTCAAAACTCATCCTCCCCTGCAAGGGGAGGTGGCTG
>NZ_CAVK010000046.1 GCF_000382885.1 Sphingobium indicum BiD32 | reverse complement strand
GCACGGGGAGGGGGACCGCCCGCAGGGTGGTGGAGGGGGCTGGCGTCTGGACGAGAGTTGGCGTCGAAACGCCCGCCCCCTCCGTCAGCGCTCCGCGCCGCCACCTCCCCGTTCCGGGGAGGATTGTCGTTCGGCCAGCCCAGCGTGCCGAACGGCCACAGCGCCGAGGAGAACCAGGTGTCGAGGACGTCAGAATCGCGCCAGATTGGCACGCACTTTAGATCAGTCAGCGCTTCACTTACCAAATGGGCAGGTTGTTCTTCCAAATCAGCTTCAGCTGCGGCCCATGAGCTATCAAATTCAATGACTTGACCAACTGATGTTTCATAATATTCAGCCGCAAGCTGCTTAGCCTCATCTACCGTCGCAGCAACGAAAGATGGCGGCACAACCGATGCCATTCCTTGGTCGTGCACAATTTGCCAGCCAATATCTGGATGCTTTACCGGCCCATACCAAACCGGAATCCGATGCCCCCACCAAAGCTGGCGGCTCACACACCAGGGCTGGATATTCTCCATCCAGTTGAAGAAGGTCTTTTCCCATGTCTTGGGGACGATTTCGATCCGCCCGTCGCGCACCGCCTGCATCGGCGCGACGGCCAGCTTGGCGGCATCGACATACCATTGATCGGTCAGCCAGGGTTCGATCACTACGCCCGAACGGTCGCCGAACGGCGTCTGGATGACGCGCGGCTCGAAGTCGGCGGCGATCTCCTCGCCTTCCTTGTTCTTCGTGACGTGCGGCACGAGGAAGCCCAGCGCCTTCATCTCCGCGACCACAGCCTCGCGCGCGCCGTCCACGCCGTCGCGCCTGAAGCGGTGCATACCAAGATACGCTTCCGGCACCAGACCATCGGCCGTCTGCACGACATTGGCATCCGCATCGAACATGTTGAGCATCGCGCCCGCCGCGATCCCCGCGCGCTTGCCGACCTCGAAATCATTGAAATCATGCCCCGGCGTGATCTTGACCGCGCCGGACCCCAGTTCCGGGTCGGCATAATCGTCGCCGACGATCCGCAACCGCCGCCCGGTGATCGGCTGGAGGATCTCCTTGCCGATCACGCTCTGGTAGCGCGGGTCATCGGGATGGACCGCGACCGCCATATCGGCCAGCATCGTTTCGGGCCGTGTCGTCGCGACGACGATATGGTCGGCCCCGTCGGCCAGACGCACGCCATCGGCCAGCGGATATTTGAACCGCCAGAAACCGCCCTGCGTCTCCTTCGTCTCCACCTCCAGATCGGAAATGGCGGATCGGAAATGCGGGTCCCAATTGACCAGCCGCTTGTCGCGATAGAGCAGGCCGCGCTGGTGCAGTTCCACGAACACCTTGACCACCGCCTTGCTGAAATGCGGGTCCATGGTGAATTGTTCGCGGCTCCAGTCCATCGAACAGCCCAGCCGCCGCAGCTGGCCGGTGATGGTGCCGCCGCTTTCCTGCTTCCACTCCCACACTTTGGCGACAAATTCGTCGCGCGTGTAATCGGTGCGCTTCTCGCCCTTGGCGTTCATCTGCCGCTCGACCACCATCTGGGTCGCGATGCCCGCATGGTCGGTGCCGACCACCCACAGCGCATCCTTTCCGCGCAACCGCTCATAACGGATCATGATGTCCTGCAACGTATTGTCGAGCGCATGGCCGATATGCAGGCTGCCGGTCACATTGGGCGGCGGATTGACGATCGTATAGGGCTGCGCGTCCGGCCGTTCGGGACGGAACAGGCCGTTCGTCTCCCAATGCTTGTACCAGCGGGCTTCGATATCGGCGGGGTCGAATGTTTTGGGCAGATCGGTCATGCCCCGCGCTTTAACGACCCACGCGCGAAGATCAAATAGTGCGAACCTTTACCGCGCAGTTATACGCGCGATTTCCTTGGCCACCATATCCTCGACCAGTGCAGGCAGGCGGGCGTCGAGCCATTCCTTGAGCATGGGTTTCAGCATCGAGCGGACCAGCCCGTCGAGCGTATTGTCCGCGCCATCGGGGGCAGTGACCAGCATGGACGAGAGAGCCGACAGAGAATGGCGCGCCGCGACTTCGCTTTCGACCGACAGGATCGATTCGTCCGCTGCGGCGACAGGTTTGGCCGCCGGCGTCGCCTTGGCGGCAGCTTTGGGAGCGGGCATCACATCCTCCACCACGACCTCATCGGTCAGTTCCAGCACTTCGTCGACCAGCGGCACGAAGGGTGCGGGGGCCGGTTCGCCCGGTTCAATCATGGGCTTGGGTGCTGGATCAGCCCGACCGCGGCGCGGCGCAGCAGTCTGCACTGCCTCCTCGCCTTCCTCGGCAATGATCCGCTTGATGGACGAGAGTATCTCTTCCATCGAGGGTTCCTTTGTCATGTCGCCCATGCCGTCCCCTGACTATCGGCCCCGCAATTGCAGCCGCTTATGGCTGTTGTGCCGTTTCGGGACTCACATTGGCGTTTTGCGGCAGCGTGTCAACGGTGCGCGTAGCAACCGGCAGGGGCGCTGCACCATAGTCCCAGTCGAACCATTTGCCCTTCACCCGGTCATAATTGACCATCGGGTCGTAGAGCGCACCGCTGGCAAGGCCCAGATCGTCGGCTTCGGCATGGCCCATTGCGGCCAGCAGGCTGAAGCCCGCGACATAGGCGTTGCGCCGCGCCGACACCAGCTGGACACGGGCGTTGAGCGCCTCCTGCTCGGCATTAAGGATGTCGAGGATGGTGCGGCTGCCAACCGAATTTTCGGCCCGCACACCTTCCAGCGACAGGCTGGCCGCCTCGACCGCCTTCTGGTTGGACTCGATCGCCTTGAGCGAGGCCTGCCAGCTGGCATAGGCGGCGCGTGCCTGGGCGATAACCCCGCGTTCGACCTGGATCTCCTGCTCGATCGCCTGCGATTCCTGCGCCTGGCGCTGGCGCACCTGCGCGGCGGGGCGGCCACCCTGGTAAAGGGGGATGCTCAGCTGGACGCCGGCCTGCGCCTGCTTGTTGATCTGCGATCCGCCCCCAACCGTGCCATTTTCGAGCGTATCGAGATAATTGGTATAGCCTGCCTGGGTGAAGGCCGAGAGAGTGGGCAGATTGCCCGCCTTGGCCACCCGCACATCATAGCGCGCGGCGTCCCGCGCTTTCTTGGCCGCCGCAATGTCGGGATTGTCGGCCAGCGCCACCTGCACCGCCAGATCGGGCGTGGCGGGCAGCCCTGGCAGAACCGGCGGCGGCTCCAGCATGTCCGGCGCTTCGCCAACCAGCGCGATATAATTTTCGCGGCTGGTGATCAGGTTCGACTGCACCGTCTGCAAATCGGCCTGGGCCAGCGCCAGCCGTGATTGCGACTGCGCCACATCGGTGCGGGTCAGGTCGCCAACCTCGAACCGGTCGTTGGTCGCCTGGAGATTGACCTCCAGCACCTTCACATTGGCCTGATTGAGCGAGACGATCGCACTGTCGCGGATCACGTCCATATAGGCGGCGACAACCTGCGAGAAAATGCTGGCTTCCGTGCCGCGCAGATTGGCCTGCCCCGCCTCTACCCGAACCTTGGCGGCCTTCACGCCATTGCGGACGGCCCCGCCAGAATAGATCGGCACGCTCAACTGCGCCTGCGCGTTCACGGTGCGCTGGGGCGAAGTGAAGCTGATCGTGGGCTTGAGGATGCTCTCGCTATAGGTGCCGCCCAGGTCTGCCGCGGGACGCCCGCCTGCCTTCTGGATCGGCACATTTTCATCGGTTGCCCGCTGCCCTGCGCGCGCGCCGGTCAGCGTCGGGTTGGACGCATAGGCCTTAGCCAGCGCGCCCTGCAACGTTTCGGCCATGGCCGGACCGGCCAGGCAAGAGGATAGCAACAGCAAGGCTGTAGCGGTGGTCCGCCGGAAATTAGGTCGCTTTGCTGTCATGATCCCCGTCTCAAAAAACGAATCGCTCCGGCGCGGCAAAGCCCGGCAGCACCACCATCTCGATATCCGCGACACTGGACAGGCCCAGTACGCCCGCAACGACCCGGCCGCTCGCCAGCCGGGTGACGCCGCGTTCGACAACGCCCGTGACAACCCGCGCCCCATCGACAAGCTGCCCAACGAGCGCAGCGGGCACTTCCGCCACCGCGCCGTCGATGAACAAAAGATCATAAGGCGCGCCAGCAGCCGCCCCGGCGTTCAGCGGTCCGCGCACAACGGTCGCGCCAGCGATGTCCGGCCCGCCCTCTTCCTCGACCGCTATGACCTGCGCGCCCAGCGCCGTCAGCAGCGCGGCGCTGTAGCCCGTCGCCGCGCCGATCAGCAGCACCTTGTCACCCGGCATAACCTTCGCCTCGGTCAGCAGGCGACCGATCACCAAAGGCGGGTTCAGCGCGCGTCCGCCGCTCAGCGGGATAGGCCGATCGATATAGGTCATGGCGCGGCGTTCGGCCGGGACAAAATCCTCACGCGGTACGCTGGCCATCGCGGCGATCACGCGCGGATCATCCACGTCGCTGGTGCGCAACTGGCTTTCGACCATGGCGGTCCGCATCGAAGAAAAATTCTGCTCGGTCACGATCATTCTCGCTTGGTCGATTGGACTTGGCACAACTGTATTGGCAATGCAATACAGCAAGGCTATCAACGGACCTCTAAATCAGCGCGCAGGCCACGCCAAGCGGCTTTGCACGGCAGACGACCAGAATCTTGACGCCCGCGCCCGATCCGCCGCTTGACTTTGGAACCAAAGCCGCACATTTGCGGCGTCCACCGCGACGGATGGCCCGATGGCGGAGTGGTTACGCAGAGGACTGCAAATCCTTGCACGCCGGTTCGATTCCGGCTCGGGCCTCCAAAATCCTGTCAGCAGATGTGTGCTGATGGTTAAAAAACCTTGGATTTCCGCTAGTTTAGGGACATTCGCTGATCGTCAGCTATGCCTCTCTGATTCTAGTGGATTTTACGATTTTGACAGTTGCAGACCCATCCCAGCGGCCAGGGGATGCAAATGTCAGAATCAATCCGCCAGGCAGGGCACACGATCACCCGTCCAATCGATCTCGGTTGTCGTAGGCACTCGCCGGCTTGCCTGCGTATCGGCGTTTTTGCCGCTTGGGTTATAGGTTATCCATGCCATGCTGTTATCAAACAGGGCGAAGCGGCCATTGTCGTGCTGTGTTCTGGCGGCATCGACTTCTTTCTGCTCGATCCGAGATCCACGGATCATGCGTAGTGAACCATCATAGATGTCGAAGGCGCGGTAATAGGCACGGCCGTACATGCGGTTGTTAATATCATCCTTGTGCGACCACTGCTCCGCCTTCGTCGAGGATGGCAGACGGACGGTGGTGACATAACAGCTAAAATCCGGCTTGTTGTAGAATGGCAGTGCCTGATCCTGCTCTTTCGCGCGTATCCGCTTTTCCGGCGGGCTGAAACCACCACCCGGCAGTGCCAGCGACTTTACCCCATCCCCGTCATCATCCCAGTCGACGGTGCCCGTGCCGACGATGGTAAATATGCTGGCCTGCGCCTTCGCGTCATAACGCCACTGAACATCCTCGATGGTCTGCCATGTGTTTCCAATCGCATTCTGACGAAACGCGCTGAGCAGTTGCGTGGGCGTCGCTGCAGAAAATTGCACCTCCTGCTGCAAACCTTCGATCCCGCGCTTGATCGTTGTATTGGTAATGCGTGCGGGCTTGTCGAAACCAGCGCGGGCATCGATTTCGAATAGCGTGATCTCATTGGGTCGCGAAGCAGGCGCCCAGCCAAGCTGCTCAAGACCGCCTCCCTGTATGGTCAGGGGAAGCACCCATTGATAGGAAATGACAGGCTCCTGTGTAGGCGGGACAACGGCAGGCATCGTGCCATCAAGCCAATAGCTCTTTCCATCGATGCGCGCCCGTACCAGCACATGGTCGAACATGCGGGGGCTGGGCAGCCGCTGATCCAGGCCATCATCAGCGCCACTGCTATTGACCAGCACCGCCTCGGCTTCGACGCCTAGCTCGCGCAACAGTGCCAACAGCAGAGCCGTCTTGGCCTTGCAATCGCCGTAGCGGCGTTGCCATGTCTCATCGGCTCCTGCCGGCGTCAGATTTCCGCCATTCAGCCCGACATAAATGTAGCGGACATCCTGCTGCACCATTTTCAGCGCAGCGGCGGCGCGGTCGAACGACCCCGGATGTGCCGCGGCGATGCGGGCGGCCTCCTGCTTGAGCGAGGAGTTGGCGCTCAGACTGGAAGCATTGGCAAATAGCGGCGCGAAAAGGCGCGATATGCCCTGCCAGTCGCCGAAACTGCTATATTCGACGACCCTCTGCCATTGATAGCGAGGGGGCGCATCCTTGGGCGGGGTCAGGACGCCAGGGTTGTCGAACCGATAATCGATTGCATTCGCGCCCTGTTCAGCCACCGTCATCATATCGCTGGTCATCTTGACGGCAGGCTTGTTTTTTTGCTCCCAACTTAGACGAAGATGATATCGGCCGGGTGCTGGCTCGGCGGCGAGGAGAAGCAGGCCGGCATCGTCCTTCCCCAAAGTGGGATCGCTCGCGCGGAGCGTTGCGCCAAACTCGATTTCATCCCCGACCCTGAGATCGGGCACACGTAAAACGGCCGTCAGATTGCCATCCAGCCTTGCCGCTTCAAGCTGGTCTTCTCGACGAAGTATCTCGAACGAAGCCGCCTTCAACAGGTCGATAACCTGGCCTTCGCGATGGATCTTTATGGCATGGACGACAGGCGAACCAGCGGCTGGATTCCAGGCCAGCGACAGATTGCCGAGCTGCAGCGCGTTGGAATGCAGGATCTTGATGCGGTAGCCGTTGTAGAGCAGCTGTCCCTTGTCATCGAGGTGGATCTCCGTGTCCTGTCGGCGGATGAAAACCGCGCCTGCGGCATCGGCGGGAACAGGCATGGGCTCCGACTGGACCGCCCATTTGGGCGCAGGCCCAGTTTGGATCTTGTTGCCAGCTGCATAAACGGCGGATCCGGCAAGCAGACTCGCCAGGCAAACAGAAATCGTGAAACGCACAGCACCCCCCTGAGATTTGCGCCATAATGTCTGCGGCTCTGGTATAAGCAAGTGCTTGATCACGCTTACAAGCACCGGCCGACACTCAAGGCCTTTTCGGCAGCGCCGGCATCAACCGTTCGCAAACCCTTGGGAAGCGCAGCAGCCTTGCCGCGCCTTGAGTAGTCGCTGCCGTCAGAACGTCTCCGGCTGCCATCAAGATCTCCGACCGACCGTGACACGAAATCATTTTGAGATAATCTCACTTTACAACACATAATATATGAGTATTTCGGAGGCAGGTTGCCAAAGGGTCGCTCATACAAATGAAGATTATGCGATATGGGGCAACGTCTTCCCCGTCACCGAAAAGCGCTTTCGATAATGCCGCCGCCATATTCCTCGACTGGGATGGCTGTGTGATGATCGGCAACACCCTGATCCCGGCCGCGCGGACGCTATTGGAACGGCACGCGGATCGCGTCGTCATCCTATCAAACAATTCGACGCATCTGCCCGAAGATTTCACGCGCATACTGAAACAGGCAAATGTCCATATACCGCCGGATCGGATCATTCTTGCAGGTGCAGAAGCGGTACGCCTGGCCATGCAGGCCCGGCAGGCGCGGATCATGCTGCTCGGATCGACGCGGATCAAAGCCTATGCCCGGCACATGGGGCTGACGCTTGTACGGGACGAGCCGGATCATATCCTGTTGATGCGAGACGCGCGCTTTACTTATGCCAAATTATGCCGCGCGGCGAATGCTCTGCAGCGAGGCGCGAAGCTGATCGTCGCCAATGTCGACACGACGCATCCCGGACTCGATGGGCACATCGTGCCGGAAACCGGGGCGATGCTCGCTGCTCTGTTGGCCTGTGTAAGAGACGTCTCGATGGTAACGGTCGGCAAACCTGGCCCGCTCCTGTTCGCGCGCGCTTGCGAAGTCGCGGGCGTGGCCGCGCATCAGGCCGTGATGATCGGCGACAATCCCGAAACGGACGGCAAAGGCGCGACCGACTATGGCATCTACCCCCTTCTCATCGGGCCGGATGCAGGATTGACGCTCGACGACATCGTCAAATGGTGAGCGGCCCTGCGCCTCAAAACCGCTTGATCGAAAGCACGTCGAACGTCTGGCGAAGCGTCTCCGTCGAGCGTTCATAATCCGCCAGCGCCAAGGCGGCGATCAGCGCGTCGACCACGCATAGCTGCGCGATCCGGCTGGTCATCGCCTCGGTACGAAAACTTGTCTCACGCGCCATGGTGAACAGGACCAGGTCGGCATAGGCCTGAATCGGTGATCGGGCGAAATTGGTGATGACGATGGTTTTCGCGCCCGCTTCCCTGGCCAGTCGGGTGGCCGCCACCGTCTCGTGCGTGGCGCCGCTGTGCGAAATGGTCAGCACGACGACGTCGGGGTCGCATCGCGATGCGCAGATCGCCTGCACATGGCTATCGACCACCACCCGCGCATCGAGGCCGATGCGCAGCATGCGATAGTGGGTGTCCTCGGCAATCGGCGCGGACGAGCCAATGCCATAGACTTCCACGCGCTTGGCCGCGCGGATCATGTCGACCGCGCGTGACAGCGCGGTGGGATCCAGCACCGACAGCGAGTCGCGCAAGGCCTGAATGCCCGAATGAAATATCTTCCGGCAAATCGTGTCCATGTCGTCATCGCGCGTGACATCTTCGTGGATGAACTGAACCGGTTGCACGATTTCCTGGGCCAGGCTGAGCTTCATCTGCTGGAAGCCGGACAGGCCGATGCCGCGACAGAAATTGATGATGCTACCTTCGCTCACGCCCGTCTCTTCGGACAGTTCGGTCACCGACATGCTCACGATCTTATCCGGCTGCGCGAGAATATAATCGGCGATCCGGCTCGCCCCCTTCGCCATGCCAGGCTGGGCCACGCGGATGCGATTGAGCGTGTTGTCGATCGGACCATTGTCGGTGGTCGGAAGGGGACGGCGTTTGGGTGTGGAGGCTGTCATGGGAGTCCTGAACGGCGGGCGCGATCGCCCCCCGCCTCTAACAGCATTTCGTCACCCTGCAAAATTGAGCGCATTTTAATCTGGTTCAATGCTGCATCACATTCCAT
>NZ_CAVK010000047.1 GCF_000382885.1 Sphingobium indicum BiD32 | reverse complement strand
CGTTAAGTGGTGTAAGAAGGTTTCCCTGACTGGGTGGCCACCGTCGATCTTCTGGTAGGGTTCGGATGCGAACTCGAACCTGGAGAAGATGACGATGACCGATGATAGAATGGCCCTTGTAGAGCTGATCGAGCAAGGGGCTGATAGCGATTTGGTGCGCGAGATGCTGGCTTTTGCCGCCGAGCGCATGATGGATATGGAGATTGAGGCCCGGACTGGGGCGCCTTCTGGCACTCGGAGCCCGGCGCGGCTTACCCACCGCAATGGCTATCGTGAACGTGGCTGGGACACCCGTGCCGGACGGATCGACCTAGCGATCCCGAAGCTGCGCAAGGGCAGCTACTTCCCAAGCTTTCTGGAACCGCGCCGCACTGCCGAGAAGGCTTTGGCAGCGGTGATTCAGGAAGCCTACGTCCATGGTGTTTCGACCCGCTCGGTTGATGATTTGGTGAAGGCCATGGGTGCCAGCGGGGTTTCGAAGAGCCAGGTAAGCCGCTTGGTCGCCGAGATCGATGAGCGGGTGAACGCCTTCCTGACGCGCCCGATCGAAGGCGAGTGGCCCTATCTGTGGATCGACGCCACTTACCTCAAGGTACGCGAGGGCGGCCGGATCGTATCGACGGCGGCAATAATCGCCGTAGGCGTCAACACCGATGGCCGGCGCGAGGTGCTGGGCATTGCCACCGGCCCTTCGGAAGCTGAGCCCTTCTGGAAAGCCTTTCTGCGCTCGCTGGCTGACCGGGGCTTACGCGGGGTGAAGCTCGTTATATCCGACGATCACAAGGGCCTGCGTGCCGCTGCTAGCAAGGTGTTCGCCGCGAGCCAGCAACGCTGCCGGGTGCACTGGATGCGCAATGCGTTGGCCCATACCGCGCCCAAGCAGCGGCCCGCCGTCATCGCCATGATCAAAACGATCTTTGCGCAGGAAACCGCCGAAGCGGCTCACCAGCAGTGGGAGCAGGTCGCCGATGCGTGCCGCGAGAAGTTCCCCAAGCTGGCCGGCATGATGGATAGCTCGCGCGAAGATGTTCTCGCATACATGGCCTTCCCGAAGGAACACTGGGCGCAAATCTCATCGACCAACCCACTGGAAAGAGTGAACAAAGAGATCAAACGGCGCGCCGACGTAATCGGTATCTTTCCCAACGACGCAGCCGTAATCCGTCTCGTCGGCGCACTGATGCTGGAGCAAAACGATGAGTGGGCCGTATCCCGTCGCTACATGACGCTGGAAACTCTCGGCTCGGTAAGCCATAATCCCATCGTCAGCCTGCCCGCCGTGGCAGCCTGACCTGATCCCGATCCTACCTTGGATCGACGGCTCTTACACCACTTAACGTAA
>NZ_CAVK010000048.1 GCF_000382885.1 Sphingobium indicum BiD32 | reverse complement strand
CAGATCCTGCGATGTCGCCGATGTAGGGGAAGCCATTCCGCTTGGAGATCATCATATCGAGATGGACTATTGTGCCTTCGTTAAAGCCGTTGATGACGTGAAAGCCACACGACGTAGGCACTTTGAACCATCGGATATCGGTCGTACTGCCGGCTCGCGGCATAATGCCAACCCAACTAGGCAAACTCCCGTCCCACTTCCAATGATCCCCACCTGCCTTCAAGCGCTCGGGATCCATTGTCGTCGGAAAGATTGGAAAGATCACGTAATCAGTCGTGATCGCGAAGTCATGGACCATCCCGACATATGGGGGATCGAACCACTCTTCTTTAACAAGATTCCCACTTTTGTCCTCGATCAGGAAGCACATTGGCGACGAACCATCACCTTCACATTCATAGCTAAACAGAAGAAGCTCACCCGTAACGGGGTCTATCTTCGGGTGGGCTGTAACTGTTTTACTTTTAAGCTGCCCATTCCAAGTGAAATCGCCCAAGGTGGCTAGAGTGTCCGGATCGACAGCCATCGGCACATGGTCCTCCTTGAGCACCAGGAGACGGCCAGCGTGCCAAATTGGCGCGGTATTTGCGGTCCCTCGGCTTTTCCCGGCGACTTCAGGTTTATCAGTCCACGGATTGCGATATTTCCCATAGAGAGAACGTCGGGCAGCCCGCTCAGCTTTCCATCTTTCGGTCTGAATATAGCGCATCTTGAAATCGACATGGCCGTTCTCGAAGTTAAACATCGAGATCATCCCGTCCCCATCCACGTAAATGTCGTCTCCCAGATATGGCGGATATTGGGGATCCGGGCCGGAGCGATACCATCTACCATTAAGATCCGGGGGAACATCACCCTCCACCTCAAGATCATATATATCGCATTCAATTCTACTTGGAGTGTTGTATCCACTGAAAGAGAGACCGTCAGGAAATAGCTTAGTCATGAACGCATGCCTTTTTAAGTGTTACGCGCCTGCGCTTTGCTGCAGGAACATATTCAGCGAATAAAACATTATGAAGTTTGACTAGCGGCGCGAATAATCGTGTATCGGTTGGGATTGAGGACTCGCCTATATGCGATGGCCGCCCGTCGCTCCCACTATGAGGCACCTTCAGACGAGATC
>NZ_CAVK010000049.1 GCF_000382885.1 Sphingobium indicum BiD32 | reverse complement strand
CTCCCGCCTGCGGGAGGGGAGTAAGTAAGAAGCAGCAAGAACGCAGATGCCCACCATCACCCACGACGTCATCATCATCGGTTCGGGCGCGGCGGGTCTGACCGCGGCCATCAATCTGGCGCAGGATCGCAAGGTGCTGGTGCTGGCCAAGGGTGCGCTGGATGGCGGCTCCACCAACTGGGCACAGGGGGGGATCGCCGCAGTGCTGGATGCGGGCGACAGTTTCGACGCCCATGTCGAGGATACGATGGTGGCGGGCGCAGGTCTCAACGATCGCGCGACGGTGGAGTTCGTCGTCTCGCAAGCCCCCGCCGCGATCGAGCGCCTCGCCAAACTCGGCGTCCCGTTCAACGCGGGCGAGGATTTTGGTGACCGCTGGCACCTGACGCGCGAGGGCGGGCACAGCCATCGCCGCATCGTCCATGTCGATGACGCCACCGGCCATGCGGTGCAGATCGCGCTGCTGAAAGCCGCACGAGCCAATCCCAACATCACCCTGGTCGAGGATCTGATCGCCATCGACCTCATCACCAGCCGCCATGGCGAGCGCTATTCGGGCGATGGCCATGTCTGGGGCGTCTATGCCTTCAACAAAAAGACCAAGCATGTCGATGCGCTGCTGGGCAAGGCGACGATCCTGTGCACCGGCGGCGCGGGCCGCACCTATCTCTTCTCCACCGCTCCGCGCGGTGCGACCGGCGATGGTATCGCCATGGCCTGGCGCGCGGGGTGCCGCGTGTCGAACATGGAGATGAACCAGTTCCACCCGACCTGCCTCTATAATCTGGAGGTCAAGAATTTCCTGATTACCGAAGCGGTGCGCGGCGAGGGCGGGCATCTGAAACTCCCCCCCGGCGTGCCGGGCGGCGGCGAGCGTTTCATGCCGCGCTTCGACCCGCGCGAGGAACTGGCACCGCGCGACGTCGTGGCCCGCGCCATCGACCATGAAATCAAGCGGCTCGGCCTCGATTATGTCCATCTCGACATCAGCCATAAAGAGCCAGCGTTCGTGAAGCATCACTTCCCGACCATCTATGCGCGCCTCCTCGACCTGGATATCGACATCACCAGGGAACCGATCCCGGTCGTCCCGGCGCAACATTATACCTGCGGCGGGGTGGTGATCGACCTGGACGGGCGCACCGACCTGCCCGGCCTTTATGCCGCGGGAGAAGTCAGCGAAAGCGGCCTCCACGGCGCCAATCGCCTGGCGTCCAACTCGCTGCTCGAATGTTTCGTGTTCGGCGAAGCCGCCGCCAGCCATATCCGCGCCCATTGGGACGAACTGCCGGCACCCCCACCGATCCGCGCCTGGGACGAAAGCCGCGTCACCAACAGCGACGAAGAAGTCATCGTCCAGCATAACTGGAAGGAAATCCGCCGCTTCATGTGGGATTATGTCGGCATCGTCCGTACCACCAAGCGGCTGGAACGCGCCCAGCATCGTGTCGCCCTGCTGGCGCAGGAGGTGGACGATTATTACGGCAATTTCCGCGTGACCCCGGACCTCATCGAACTGCGCAACCTGCTGGAGGTTGCCCGGCTGGTGGTACGCTCGGCGCTCCACCGCAAGGAAAGCCGGGGATTGCACTATACGCTCGATTATCCCGATATGCTGAAGGCTGCGGTGGATACGGTGCTGGCGCCATAAAAAAGGCGCGGTCGCCGGGGTCAGCGCCGCGCCTTAAGGTGGAGGAGGGACAGGCGGGGAGGCCCATCCGGTATCTCCGCCCTATCCCCATCCGCAGAGGCGCGCATTGACGTGCGTCAAATATCCTTAAGGAAAGTGCCGAGCGCCGCGTGAAAACGCACGGGCTGGTCAGCCATTACCATATGGCCGCTGGGACCAATGGCGCGCAGCAGCGCATCTTTCTTGGGGGCATAAGCGGCGCGGAACCGGCTGGCGATGATAGCGGCCTGTTCCCGGTCCGCCCCGACCGCATAGACCACCTCCAGCGGAACGCTCAGCCGCGCGAGTTGCGGGCCAAGATCGATATTGGCCAGATCGCGCAAGGCGCTGGCGATCACGTCGGGATCGCTGCCCTTTGCTCCGGGTGCTTGCCCCACTATCTGTGCCAGATAGCGCCGCCCCGCCACTGTTCCAGTCAGATAACCGCCCAGTTGATCGGCCAGAAAGCCCAGGCCACTGGCGGTGCCGCCCACCATCGCCGCCCCGGCCGGCAGCATATCGACCACCATCACCCGACCCGCAACGCCCTTCAGCCCCAGCATCATCGCCAGCGTGCCACCCATGGAATGACCCACGATCGCCGGGCGCTTCAGGCCCGACATTGTGATGTAGCGGGCGATCTCGTCAGCCAGCGGCTGGACCAACGGACCGCTGGCATTGGCCTCCGGCGCAAGGCCTGCAAAACCGCGCACCTGGACCAGATGGAAACGATATCCCGGCACCGCGCCCAACACCCCGTTCCAGATGCCCGGACCACTGGCGAGGCCGGGGATCAGCAGCACATCACGCCCCGATCCCCGCACAGTCACCGCAATCCGGCGCGAGGAGAACGGCACAGCCTCCGCCGTCCCGCTCCACAGCAATCCACCCGCTGCCAGCACCCCGCCAATCAGCGCCCGCCTGTCCATGCCTTGATCCATCATGCCGTCCTATTGCCTCCCGCCGGCTTAACCGCAACTGAGCATAGGCTGGCTGTCTCCGGTTCCCCGTTCAGCCTCCTTACATCGCATTTGTGGAATCATTCGTCGCATCAGCCTTGCCCGCTTACCGGGTGGTTGCCCCTAAATGGCGCTTGCAGAGTGCGGGGAATGGAATGACATCGAATGAACGCCGGGGTGCTTCTGCGCGCCTGGTCCTGTTGATGGCGGCGCTGTCCGCTTGCGTAAGCGCGCCCGAACCGCGTCCGGCGCAGGCTGCCCCCGCGCCGCAGCGGGTGCAGCCCACCACCAATACATGGCCGATCCGCGAGGTCGCCAATCCGCCGCTGCCTTATCGCGAGATCGACCAGACCGAAACCCCCTCCCCCGCGCTGGTCAGCGTCGTACGCAATCTGGGGCAAAGCTTCCGGGGCAAGGTCGGCATCGCCGTGCGACGGATCGGCGCGGACTGGACCGTCGCCTGGAACGGCAACGCTTTGTTCCCGCAGCAAAGCGTGTCGAAACTCTGGGTGGCGATGACCTTCCTCGACGCGGTCGACCGGGGCAAGCTGCGCCTGACCGACACGACGACCATCACCCGCAATGACCTGACCCTGTTCCACCAGCCATCCGCTGCCATGCTTAAAGATGGCGGCTGGACCACCAGTTACTCCGACCTGATGCGCCGGGCCATGACCCAGAGCGACAATACCGCCAATGACACGCTGCTGCGCGCGGTCGGTGGGCCGGACGCGGTACGCGGTTTTCTGGCGCGGCGGATGATCAAGGATATTCGCTTTGGTCCGGGCGAACGGCTGCTGCAATCGACCACGGCAGGTCTGGAATGGCGGCAGGATTATGCGATCGGGCGCAATTTCTACGCCGCCCGCGCCAAAGTGCCGATGGCGGCGCGGGTGAAGGCGCTGGACAATTATCTCGCCAGTCCACCCGACGGTGCAGCCCCCGCCTCGATCGTCCAGGCGCTGGCGAAGCTGAAGCAGGGGGACATGCTGTCCGCAACTTCATCGCGTCTGTTGCTGTCGATCATGTCGGAAGCCAAGACCGGGCCGCAACGGATCAAGGGCGGCGTGCCGCCGGGCTGGTCCTATCTGCACAAGACCGGCACCGGGCAGGATCTGCCGCCGCGATCGACCGGCTTTAACGATATCGGCATCATGACCGCGCCCGATGGCACGAGTTACGCCGTGGCGGTGATGATCGGCAGCACTACGGTCAGCATCCCGGAACGCTGGGCGCTGATGCAGGCCGTGGCCAAGGCGGTAGCGGCCAATCACGAGCCGAAATGAGATAAGGGGCGTGCGCCGAACGACGCCCGCCCCTTTATCCGCCCTGTAGCATCAGTTGAGGACCAGCGCGAACATCGCGACCTGGCCGAGAAAGGCGACGCCAAGGGCGATCAGCATGTTGGCGGGCTTGAGATACTGGGTCATGAAACCATCCTTTTGATAATGTGGGTGACCGGACCATCCGGCAACACCCCATGGCCAGACAGTGCCTGCGCCCCGGCGATTTGCGCGCAAGCCCGATTGCGTCACGCAGCGATTCCCTTTCAAAACCCCCGGAAAAGCGCGACAGTAGCGGTTCGCGCTTCGCGAACGGGAGGGCACGATCCGTGAAACGGCTGCGTCGGACGATATTGGAACTATGGGCGATGCTGCCGCTGGCGGCGATTGCCGGCTTTCTGGGACCGTTCGGCACCTATCTGGCCGGCGACTTCGTCCATCGCACGGGGCGCTGGGGCCTGTTGTTGCTGGGTGCCTATATCGTCGTGCGGCCGACGATGATCTTCTGGAGCTGGCTGGCCCGCGCGACTGCGCTGCCGCACGGCACGATCGTCTTTTGCGGATTGATGCTGTCGAGCATCCCCATGGCGCTTTTGTGGGAATGGGCAGGAATGGAGGAAGTGCGCCAGTTGGGCGGCTTTAGCGGCCTGTTGCCCTTCACCGCCCTGTGCGCGGCCCTGATCATGGTCGTCGCGGCCTGGGCCGATCGGGCGGACGCGCATCTGCTGCGCTTTTACGATGGCACCATGTCCCGGCGAATCATCCCGGCCGCGCCGCCTGCACAGGGCGGCGGCCCGGCTGCCGACCGCCCGCGCCTATACGCCCGGCTCAGCCCGCGCTTTACCGGCGAGATTGCCGCGCTGGAGAGCGAAGATCATTATGTCCGCGTCCACGGCCGGGGACAGAGCGAACTCCTGCTGATCCGGCTGCGCGACGCCATCGCGGAAATGGACGCGACACCGGGCGAGCAAACCCATCGCAGCTGGTGGGTGGCGCGAGACGCCGTGGCGGAAACGCTGGGCAACGGCCGCAACCGGGAAATCCGGCTGGCGAACGGCCTGCGCGTGCCGGTGGCGCGCGATTCGGTCGATCGGCTCCAGCAGTCGGGCTTTCTGTCGGCCTGACGACGGGAGGGAGACTGCATAACCGGCAATTTTGCGGTCGCATCGCTGAAGCAGAAAACCGGTTCCCACTTTTCTGCGCGATGCTCTATCCCCCTTTCCCATGACCCAGAATCACCTCTATCTCGTCGATGGCAGCGGCTACATCTTCCGCGCCTATCACCAGCTTCCGCCGCTCACCAACCAGCATGGCCAACCGGTCGGCGCCGTCTATGGCTATACGACGATGCTGTGGAAGCTGGCAGAGGAGTTGGGCAAAGCAGAAGGCCCGACCCATATGGCGGTGATCCTGGACAAGGGGTCACACACTTTCCGCAACGACATGTACGACCAGTATAAGGCGAACCGCCCGCCCGCGCCCGAAGATCTGGTCCCGCAATTCCCGATGATCCGCGACGCGACCCGCGCCTTCTCCCTCCCCTGTATCGAGGAGGCGGGTTATGAGGCGGACGACCTGATCGCCAGCTATACCAGGGCGGCGGTCGCGGCGGGCTGGCATGTCACCATCGTCAGTAGCGACAAGGATCTGATGCAACTGATCCAGCCCGGCGTCGATATGTATGACACGATGAAGAATGAGCGGCGCGGGGCCGATTATGTCGTCGGCAAATTCGGGGTTCAGCCTGAGCAGCTGGGCGATGTGCTGGCGCTGATGGGTGACAGTGTGGACAATGTCCCCGGCGTGCCCGGCATCGGTCCCAAGACGGCGGCCAAGCTGATCGTCGAATATGGCGGGCTGGAGGCGGCACTGGAGGCCGCGCCCGCGATGAAGAAGTCAAAGATGCAGGAAAATCTGATCGCCCATGCCGACATGGCGCGGCTGTCGCGGCGGCTTGTCGCGCTGCATGACAATATGGCGTTGCCCGAACCGCTCGACGATCTGACGCTCAAGGGTATTCCCAAGGAGCCTTTGCAGGATTTCCTGACTCATCATGGTTTCAAGACATTGCTCAACCGGCTGGGTGCGCCCGCCGCCGCCGTGGCGGTGGCCGCCGCATCGGCCAGTGTCGCTGAACCCCTCGCCACCCCGGTCGCACCACAGGAGCCGGCGATCGACCGCAGCCTTTACGAAACCGTGGTGAGCGAGGAGGCGCTAGACCGGTGGATCGCGCTGGCGACCGCCGAAGGAATAGTGGCGGTCGACACCGAAACCGACATGCTCGATTGTGTATCGTGCCAGTTGGTCGGCGTCAGCCTCGCCACCGGACCCAACAAGGCCTGCTACATCCCGGTCGGCCATGGCGGGCGCGACATGTTTGCGGAAAAGCCGGCGCAATTGCCGCTGGCGACCGTGCTGGCGAAGCTGAAACCCCTGCTGGAGGATGATGCGGTCCTCAAGGTCGGCCAGAACCTGAAATATGACATGACCGTGCTGCGGCGGCACGACATCGCCATCACCCCGTTTGACGACACGATCGTCATGAGCTTCGACCTGGATGCCGGTCAAAGCCTGTCGGGCCATGGCATGGACGAAGCGGCGCGAACGCACCTCAATCATGAGTGCATCAGTTTCAAGGAGGTGGTCGGCACCGGCAAGAATCAGATCACGTTCGGTGAAGTACCGCTGGACAAGGCGACCGCCTATGCCGCCGAGGATGCGGACGTGACATTGCGGCTCTGGAAATTGTTCAAGACGCGGGTGGCGAACGAGGGCGCGAACCGGGTGTATGAGCTGGTCGACCGGCCTTTGGTCCCGGTGATCGCGCGGATGGAGCATCGCGGGATCAAGGTGGATCGCGAGCATCTGGCGCGGCTGTCGGGCGAATTTACCGCAGGCATCGCCGCGCTGGAGACCGAGATTCACGAACTGGCCGGGCAGCCCTTCGCGATCGGATCGACCCAGCAACTGGGCGCGATCCTGTTCGACAAGATGGGCTATAAGGGCGGCAAGAAGGGCAAGTCGGGCGCCTATTCCACCGACGTCACCATCCTTGAACAACTGGCGGCGCAGGGCGCGCCAATTGCCAGCAAGATATTGGAATGGCGGCAGCTTTCCAAGCTGAAGTCCACCTATACCGACGCGCTACAGGCGCAGATCAACAAGGATACGGGCCGGGTCCACACCAGCTACTCGCTGACAGGGGCGCAGACCGGGCGGCTTTCCTCGACCGATCCCAATCTGCAAAATATCCCGATCCGCACCGAAGTCGGGCGGCAGATCCGCCATGCCTTTGTCGCTGAACCCGGCAATGTCATCCTGGCGGCGGACTATAGCCAGATCGAGCTGCGGCTGGCCGCGCATATGGCCGATGTGCCTGCGCTGAAAGAGGCTTTCGCGGCGGGCGAGGATATTCACGCCGCCACCGCCAAGCAGTTGTTCGGCGAGGTCAATCGCGACACGCGCGGCCGCGCCAAGACGATCAACTTCGCGATCCTCTACGGCATCTCCCGCTGGGGACTGGCCGGGCGGCTGGAGATCAGCGCCGACGAAGCGCAGGAAATGATCGCCAAATATTATGAACGATTCCCCGGCATCAGCATCTACATCAACGAAACGATCGAGAAGGCGCGGGAACGCGGCTATACCGAGACTTTGTTCGGGCGAAAGACCTGGTTCCCGCGTATCCGCGCATCCATCCAGCACGAACGGCAGGGCGCCGAACGCGCCGCGATCAACGCGCCGATCCAGGGGACCAGCGCTGACATCATCAAGCGGGCGATGGCGCGCATGGACCCGGCGCTGGAGGCGGCGGGGCTGCCGGGCGTCAGGATGCTGTTGCAGGTGCATGACGAACTGGTGTTCGAGTTGCCGGAGGGCGACGTGGACGCGGCCAGCGCGGTGATCCGCAACGTGATGGAAAGCGCCGCCGAGCCGATCGTCAAACTGAGCGTGCCGCTGGGGGTCGAGATCGGCACGGGGCCGAGTTGGGGCGCGGCGCATTGATCGGCTGAAACAGACACGAGCGCGACGTCCATACCCGTCATTCCCGCCTTCGCGGGGATGACGGGTATGGGTGGTATGCAAAAGGCCAGCCCCGCAGGACCGGCCCCCCGTCAATCGAACAGCTCTTCCAGAAAGCTCTTCTTCCGCTTCCTGGGGTAGCCACGCCCGTCGTCGCGATAGTCGCGGTCTGGGCGGTAGCTCTGCTGGGCGAAGGGCGCTGGCCGGGCGGGCGGGACAGTGTCACCCGCGGCCCGTTCGATGATCTTGTCCAGTTCGCCCCGGTCCAGCCACACGCCCCGGCATTGCGGGCAATAGTCGATTTCGACCCCCTGCCGGTCCGTCATCGCCAGTCCGACATGACAGACCGGGCAGAGCATCGTCGATACGGCTGCTTGATCCCGCATCCGCTTATTCCCGCTCGCCGGTAAGGCTGAGCAGCATCTGGAACAGGTTGACGAAGTTGAGGTAGAGCGACAGCGCGCCCATCACCTGCATCTTCGCGGCTATTTCATGCCCGGCATAGGCGAAATAGTCCGACTTGATCCGCTGCGTGTCCCAGGCGGTCAGGCCGGTGAAGATCACCACGCCCAGGATCGAGATGACCATCGCCATCGCCGACGAACCGATGAAGATGTTGATCAGGCTGGCGACGATGATGCCAATGAGGCCCATGATCAGGAAGCTGCCCATCTTCGTCAGGTCACGCTGGGTAGTATAGCCCCACAGCGACATGGCGAGGAACATGACGGCCGCCGAGAAAAAGGCTTGCGCGATGCTGCCGCCGGTAAACATCAGGAAGATGCTGGCCAGCGACACGCCCATCACGGCGGAGAAGGCCCAGAAGGCCATGCGCGCGCCCGATGTCGTCATCTTTTCGATACGGAAGGTGAAGAAGAACACAAAGGCCAAAGGCGCGAAGATTGCCACCCATTTGAGCGGCGTGCCGAAGATCGCGGCAGCCAGCACTGGCGTATTGCCGATAAATGCCGCAACCAGCCCGGTAATCACCAGACCCAGGCCCATATTGCGGAAAACGCCCAGCATGTGCGCGCGCAGCCCGGCGTCGGTCTGCGCCGTGCGGCTCGCACCATAGCCCGGCAAAGGAACGCGATTATTCACTTGGGGTCACTCCAATCCATCAAAAAGTGGTTCGAGTGGCCCGGTGCGGTCTCCTGCGGCATTTAGGGGGAAATTGCCGCAAAACCTGCACCGGGCGCACCCGATGCGGTCCGACATCACGGCTGGACAAGGGGGAAGTCCAGCGCGTCAGAGGGGCCCGGCCCGCATCAGTCATATTGGGGGAGGAACGCACAGGTGCAAGGGGCCGGAGCGGGTGCAACATTTTATTACAATTCTTCAAATCCTCCCCTTGCAGGGGAGGAGAATTGTATATGACTTTTCGTTATCCCTCCAACGTCATGCTGAACTTGTTTAGCTGCGCTGGCCTTACGGCTCAGCATCCATCGTGCCCCAAAAGCCGCGGTTCGAGACGAGAAATGGATCCTGAAATAAATTCAGGATGACGATGAAGGAGCGGGCAGTTCCATATGCGATAGCCCTGCCTTGCGGGGGAGGTGGATGGCCGCAGGCCAGACGGAGGGGTGACACCCCTCCGTCATCGCTTCGCGATGCCACCTCCCCTCCAAGGGGAGGATTTCTTCATATTGACCCCCGCGCCGCTTCGCGCCATCGCTTTGCGCCATGTCCGACAACCAGCATATCACCGCGCCGCTGCGCCTGTTCAACAGCCTGACCCGCTCGATCGAAGCCTTCGCGCCGATCGAGGATAATCATGCGCGCGTCTATAGCTGCGGCCCCACCGTTTATAATTACGCGCATCTGGGCAATTTGCGCGCCTATGTCTTTACCGACACGTTGCGCCGGACGTTGCTGTGGAAGGGATTGTCAGTCACCCATATCATCAACATCACCGATGTCGGCCACCTGACCAGTGACGCGGACGCAGGCGATGACAAGATGGAGGCGGCCGCGCGGGCCAGCGCCAGGAGCATCTGGGACATTGCCGCCCATTATACGCAGGCATTCAAGCAGAATATCGCCGACCTCAACATCATCGCGCCGAGCGAATGGACGGTCGCCACCGACTATGTGCCGCAGATGATAGAATTTGCCGAGAGGATCGCACCGATACATTGCTACGAACTCGACAGCGGCCTCTATTTCGACAGCGCGAGCGTGCCCGATTATGGCGCGCTGGCGGGCGGTCGCGATGATGCCGCGCACGCCCGGATCGATCCTGTCGCGGGCAAGCGCAATCCGTCCGACTTTGCAATCTGGCGCAAGTCGCCGCCGGGCGAACAGCGGCAGATGGAATGGGACAGCCCCTGGGGGCCGGGCGCGCCGGGATGGCATCTGGAATGTTCGGTCATGTCGCAGGCAGTGCTGGGTCATCCGTTCGATATCCATACCGGCGGGATCGACCATCGCGAAATCCACCATCCCAATGAGATCGCGCAAAATCAGGCATTCCATGCCTGCTGCGGGCCGGACGTGGGCGCGGCGGAAGCGGGCTTCACCGGCGCGCGCTGGTGGATGCACAATAATTTTCTGGTGGATCGCAGCGGCAAGATGAGCAAGTCGAAGGGCGGCTTCACCACGCTCTTCAGCCTGATCGACGCGGGCGTGCATCCGCTCGCCTATCGCCTGCTGTGCCTGGGCGCCCATTATCGCAGCGAACTGGAATTCAGTGCAGAGGGTGTGGGCGCCGCCCTGACCCGACTGAAGCGCTTGGTCATGGGCGTGGAGGGATTGAAAGCCCGTGCCGAGGGGGTGACGTGGCAATCGCCCCGACTCGACTATCTGCGCGCCAATATGCACCCCAAGCTGGCACCGCTGCTGGAGCAGTTTGACGCCGCGATCAGCGACGATCTGATGACGCCGCGCGCCCTCCCGCTGCTGGAGGAAGCGATCGCGCTCAAGAAAGTCCCGGTGGACGAGAAACTCTGCCTGATCGCGGCCTTCGACGCGGCGCTGGGCCTCAACCTCATGACCCTGACCCGCGGCGACCTTCGCGTCCAGCCCAAGGATGCGCGGATCACGCCGGAAGAGATTGATGCGCAGCTCGAACGCCGTGCCGCCGCCCGCGCCGACAAGGATTTCGCCCTGTCGGACGAGATACGCGACGCCCTGATCGCGCGCGGGGTCGATGTGATGGATGGCGATCCGTTGCGCTGGGACTGGCGGTTGACCTTGGGGTGATTGCGCCTGCGAAACGCTTGTAACTTGACGCTACTGCGTCCGCGCCCGCAAAGACTGTCGCAGGGGCAGAATCGGGGACAGGCGATGGGGCTTAGGGCAGGCAGGATAGCCATGGTGCTGGCGCTGGCGGCGTTGCCATCGCTACCCGCTGCGGCACAGACGGTCGCGGGCTTCAGCGTCACCGATCCGCGCCACGCCCAATTGCGCGCGCTCGACCAAAAAGCCACCACCCTGTTCGAGAATGACGATTTCGCCCTGTCGATGTCGCAAAAGACCCGCGACGCATGGTCCGCGTTGCACGACGCGGGGATGAAGGTTCGCGTCGGCAACCACCCCCACCCGATGGCGGGCGTGGGCCTCATCAAGCTGGGGTCGATGGACCAGATTGAGGGCAAGAATCCGTCCGCATTGAGCCATGTCGACAAGGGGCTGGCGCTGATCGCCCCGTTCCGCGACGCCTATCCCATCCCCTGGCTGGAGGGGATGTCGGTCAAGGGCTATGTCCAGTCGATGATCGGCGATGTCGCCGCCGGTGCGGAGACGCTGGCGCAGGCAAGCGCCTATGCCGACGGCTATTTCGCGCGCGTCGGACCCAAGGCGCTGTCCGAAGCCGATTATATGCTCAAGTCCAACATCGCCTTTTCCCATGCGCAGGCGCTGTCGCGGCTGGGGCGCAATGGCGAAGCGGTCGATGCGCAGCGCGCCAGTCTGGATGCACGCAGGACCAGCCTTGGTCCCAACCATCCCGACACGGTCGCCGCTACCTACACCTATGCGCAGATGCTGTTCCGTGCGGCGCGCATGGCAGAGGCGGAAAAATATGCGCGGCTGGCGGTCAATATCGCGACCGACCATGTCGATCGCAAGCATCCCAGCTATCATCGGTCGCTGGAAATGCTGGGGTTGCTGCTGGCGCGCACCGGGCGAAGGATCGAAGCCCTGGATTATATGGAGCGCGCCATCGCCATCAAGCGCGAGACGATGGGGACGAAGAGCCTCTTCTACCATTTCGGCCTCTATAATATGGCGGGCGTTCTGCTCCCGCTGGAACGCTATAGCGACGCGGAACCGCTGTTTCTGGAAGCCGAACGCGGTTTTCGGGCGGTGGAGGGGGAGAATAGCCCGCAAAGCGCGCGCGCACTGGCCTTTGCCGCCGTCGCCAGCGCCGCATCGGGACGGCCGGAGGAAGCCATCGAGCGCGCACGCACCGCCATGGCGCGCGTGCGTACCCCCACGGCCAGCGATCGCGACATGGGCCAGCGTGTCTATCCGCTACTCGTCCCGGCGCTGATTGCCACCGGACAGGGTGACGCTGCACGCGCCATCGCCGCCGATTATCTGCGCGAAACCCGGCAGATCGACAACGCCCCGGCCTTCGCGCTGGCCAATGCCGCGATGCTGGCGGCCTGGGCGCAGGGGGATGGCGCGGTTGGTGCGGCGCGGCAAATGGCCGGGTTGCTGCGCGAGGGGCAAAGCCTGGACGATGACGGCGACCTCAATGAGGATCAGCGCGCCGCGCTCGATACCATCCTCAAGATCGCGGTGCAGGCCAATGATCCCGCGCTGGCGCTCGACGCGATGGCGATCCTGGCCGGATCGCGCATTGCCCAGGCCAACCGTCTGGTGGCCGAACGGCTGGTCGCCGATCCAGCGCTGGGCGCGCGGGTCCGCACCTTGCAGGACAAGGTGAAGGCGCTGACCAGCGCGGACAGTGCGCTGCTCAAGGCGCTGGCGACCGACAAGGATGTCGAGGCCGCCCGCGCCACCCGCGCCACGGTGGAGGCCATTGCCGAGGCCGAACGGGCCGCCATCGCCCGCGACTATCCCCGCTGGGTAGAGGCGCGCGGCGGGGTGCGGCCCGACCTTGCGACTCTGCGCGCAGGGCTGATGCAGGACGAAGCGCTGCTGGCGGTGATGCCGGCCTTTGACGGGGTGTATCTGCTGGCGATCAATGCCGATGGTGCGACCATCGAACGCACACAGATGGGCCGCGCCGCCATGGTTACGCTGGTCGACCGGTTGCGCGGCACAATGACCCCGACCGGGTTCGACCGGATCGCCGCGCATGACCTTTATACCCAGATATTCACGCCCGCCATCCTCGCCCGGCTGGGCAAGGCGAAGGCATTGCGGATCGTGCCCACCGGCGCCTTCGCCTCACTGCCCTTTGCGATGCTGCCACAGCGGCCGGTCGCATCAGTGGGCCGGGACACGCCCTGGCTGATCCGCCGTTTCGCGATCGAGGTGCAGCCCGGTTTCGCCACCGGCCCTGTGGCACCCCAACGCATCGCCACGCGCAACCAGACATTTCTGGGCGTCGGCGCGCCTGACGCCTTTGCCGCCTCGACCAAGGCTGCCGCGCCTGTGCTGCTGGCCGCCAACCATTATTTCCGCGGCGGCACGGCGGATGCGACCGCGCTGTCGGAACTGCCGCCTTTGCCCGGATCGCTGGCTGAATTGCGCGCCGTGGCGGATCGCTTCGGCACCGGCCGCGCCACCCTGCTGGTCGGCGCGCAGGCGAGCGAAGCGGCGCTGCGCCGGCAGGACATGGCTCCCTATTCGGTCATATTGTTCGCCACCCACGGGCTGGTCAGCGGCCAGATGGAGGGCGTGACCGAACCGGCGCTGGTCCTGTCCCCGCCTTCCCCCGGCACTGGCGACGACGGACTGCTGACCGCTTCGGAGGTCGCTGCGATGCGGATCGGCGCGGACTGGGTGATCCTGTCCGCCTGCAACACGGCGGCAGGCGACAGTGCGCAGGCACCGGCCTATTCGGGACTGGCGCAGGCGTTTCGTTATGCGGGTGCAGGGTCGCTGCTGGTGTCGCACTGGCCGGTGCGCGACGATGCCAGCGCCTTCGTCACGCTCGAAACGGTGAAGGCGACCAATGCCGGCGTGCCGCGCGCGGTTGCGCTCCAGAAGGCCATGCTGAAACTGATGCGGTCAAACCGGCCCGACGCCACGCAACCCTATATCTGGGCGCCGTTCATTCTGGTCGGGCGCTGACAGCTTAACCAGCCTCCAGCGCCGCGCCCGCTTCCATCCAGATTTCCTCAGCCGCTTCCAGCTTCTTTTCCACGCCCGCGCGCTTCACCATCAATTCGCTGGTGGTCATCTTCGCTTCCGCTCCGGTCGCGGCCTTGGGATCGAACAGCACGGCATCGATCCGCTTGCGCTCTGCGATCAGCGCAGCCATCTCCTTTTCGGCGCGCGAGACCGCGTTCTTGAGCGTTTTCTGCTTTTCGCGCCATTCAGCCGCCGCCTTCTTGTCGGCCTTGCGATCGACCTTGGGCGCGTCGCCGCTGCTGTTGCCGTCCGCCTTGCGCAGGACGATGTCGGTATAATCCTCCAGGCTGCCATCGAACGGCTGGGCCGTGCCGCCATCGACCAGCACCAGCCGGTCGGCGACCAGCTCGATCATGTGCCGGTCATGGCTGACAATCACCACCGCGCCATTATAATCGTTGAGCGCCTGCACCAGCGCCTCACGGCTGTCGACGTCCAGATGGTTGGTCGGTTCGTCGAGGATCAGCAGATGCGGCGCGTCGCGGGTGATGAGCGCCAGCGCCAGCCGCGCCCGCTCGCCGCCCGACATGCTCCCGACTTTCTGGATCGCCCGTTCGCCCGAAAAGCCAAAGCGCCCGAGTTGCGCGCGCACCGCGCCGGGCGTCGCGCCCTTCATCACGCGGGTCATATGTTCCAGCGGCGTGTCGGTGACGTCCAGTTCCTCGACCTGATATTGGGTGAAATAGCCGACCTGCATCTTGGCCGAACTTTGCATCTGCCCTTCCATCGGCGCGAGTTGCGCCGCGATCAGGCGGGCCAGCGTCGTCTTGCCGTTGCCGTTGCGGCCCAGCAGCGCCAGGCGGTCGTCCGGGTCGATGCGCAGATTGACCCGACGCAGGATCGGCGTGTCGCCATAGCCGACCGCCGCCATGTCCATGGTGATGAGCGGCGGGCGCAGTTCGGGCGGGCTGGGAAAACTGAACGCCAGTGTCGGATCTTCGATCGAGGCGGCGATCGGCTGCATCCGCGCCAGCGCCTTGGCGCGCGACTGGGCCTGCTTCGCAGTCGATGCGCGGGCAGAATTGCGCGCGACATAGTCCTGCAACTTCTCGCGCTCGGCCTGTTGCTTGACCCGCGCCGATTCGAGCTGGGCCAGGCGCTCGGCCCGCTGCCGCTCGAACGCATCATAGCCGCCGGGATAGAGGGTGACCTTGCCGCCCTCCAGATGGAGGATGTAATCGACGACATTGTTGAGCAGGTCGCGCTCATGGCTGATGACGACCACGGTGCCGCGATAGGCTTTGAGGAAATTCTCCAGCCACATCGTCGCTTCAAGGTCGAGATGGTTCGAGGGTTCGTCGAGCAGCAAAAGGTCGGGATTGGAGAAGAGCAGCGAGGCCAGCGCCACGCGCATCTTCCAGCCGCCCGAATAGCTGTCGAGCGGGCGGCCCTGCATTTCCTCGTCAAAGCCAAGTCCCACCAGGATGCGCGCCGCGCGGGCTGGGGCGGTGTAGGCGTCGATCGTCGTCAGCCGCTCGTAGATATGGCCCAGGCGATCGGGATCATGCGTATGTTCCGCCTCCGCCATCAGCGCGGCACGTTCTTTGTCCGCCTCCAGCACCGTCTCGAACGGAGTCGCCGTGCCGCTGGGGGCTTCCTGCGCGATATAGCCCAGCCGCGTGTCGCGCGGCATGTCGCAACTGCCATCGTCCGGGTCGAGCTGGCCGATCATGACCTTCATCAGCGTGGACTTGCCCGCGCCGTTGCGGCCGATCAGGCCGACGCGGCTGCGCGGGGGAAGCGCCGCGCTGGCGCGGTCGAGGATGATGCGGCCACCAAGGCGCACGGTGATACCGTTAAGATTGAGCATGGGCGCGCTTTAGCAGGAAGCCGCGCGCAGGGAAGAGGGTTGCGCCCCTATCTCAAATCTCCACCTGCGAACCCAGTTCGACGATGCGGTTGGTCGGCAGCTTGAAGAAATCCATCGGGCTTTCCGCGTTGCGGATCATCCAGGCGAACAGTTTTTCCCGCCAGATCGCCATGCCGGGCCGCTGCGATGCGATCAGCGTCTGGCGGCTGAGGAAATAGCTGCTGTCAGCCACCCGGATCGGCCCGCCGCAGTCGCTGACCGTCTTGAGCGAGGCTGGAATATCAACCTCTTCCATGAAGCCATGGCGCAGGATCAGGCGGTAAAAGCCGTCGCCATGATCCGCCACCTGTACCCGGCCATCGAGCGGCAGATGCGGCACGCCAAGTGTGCGTACCGTCAGGATGATGTTGCGTTCATGCAGGATACGGTTGTGCTTCACATTGTGAAGCAAAGCCGGCGGCACGCCTTCGGGCGTGGAGGACAGGAAGATCGCCGTGCCCGGCACTCGCGGCAGCGATTCGCGCGTAGAGCGGATGAACAGGTCCAGCTCCATCGCCCCGTCGCGAAGGCGCTCCCGCATGATCCGCCGCCCGGTGGCCCAGGTCGTCAGGATCAGGAAGGCGACAGCCGCGACCAATAGCGGGAACCAGCCCCCATCGGGTATCTTGGTCGCGTTGGACGCAAAATAGAGGCCGTCAATGACCAGGAACAGGCCGGTGATGCCGCCCGCCAGCAGCGGATGCCAGCGCCATACGGCGAACGTCAGCACCCCCATCATGGCGGTGGTGATGACCATCGTGCCGGTCACGGCGATGCCATAGGCGGCGGCCAGATTGGTCGAGCTGCCAAAGCCCAGCACCAGCAGGATGACGAGGATCAGCAACACGCGGTTGACCAGCGGCAGGTAGATTTGCCCCGCCGCACTGGCACTGGTGTGCAGGATTCGCAGGCGCGGCAGGAAGCCCAGTTGCACCGCCTGCTGCGTCACTGAAAATGCCCCGGAAATCACCGCCTGGCTGGCGATGATCGTAGCCAGCGTGGCCAGGATCACCAGCGGCAGTCGCGCCCATTCCGGCGCCATCAGGAAGAAGGGGTTGGCCGCCGTTGCGGGATCGTCCAGCATCAGCGCGCCCTGCCCCATATAGTTGAGCAGCAGGCAAGGCAGGGCGGCATAGAGCCAGGCAAGGCTGATCGCCCTGCGCCCGAAATGGCCCATATCGGCATAGAGCGCTTCGGCCCCGGTCACCGCCAGCACCACCGATCCGAGCGCCAGGAACGCAAGGTGCGGATCGAGCGCGAAAAAATGCACGGCATAGAGCGGATTGACGATCCCGATAATCTCCGGGTGCCGCCATAAATTGGTGATGCCCAGCACGGCCAGCACCAGGAAATAGACGACCATCACAGGCCCGAACAGCGCACCGACCTTCGCGGTGCCGTGACGCTGGATCAGGAACAGGCCGATCAGGATCAGGATAGCGACAGGCAACACCAGCGGGGTCAGGCTGGCCTGCACCACCGTCAGCCCCTCCACCGCCGACAGCACCGAAATGGCCGGGGTGATGATCGCATCGCCATAGAAAAGCGCGGTCGCCAGCACGCCCAGCATCGCAATCGCCGGGGTCCAGCGCGTCTCCCCCATGCGCCGCCCGATCAGCGCGAGCAGCGCCATGCTGCCGCCTTCGCCATGATTGTCGGCGCGCATGACGATGAACACATATTTGACCGTGACGACCAGCATCATCGTCCAGAAGATCAGTGACAGGACGCCATAGATATGCAGAGGATCGACCGTGAGCGGATGATGGCCGACGAAACTTTCCTTGAGCGCATAGAGCGGCGACGTGCCGATATCACCGAACACCACGCCCAGCGCGCCCAGCGCCAGCGTGGGCAGGCCAGCCTGCGGCCCACTATGTTCGGCCGATGCTGCCTCGGCCAATATCCCGTCCGCTTGCGATTGCATCGTCCTATGTCCCTGTTCCATCGAATGGGGCCGACATGACATGGAACACCATTCGATCTCCATGGCACGAACGGCGCTTCGGCATAGTATCTGCATATGATTTTGCGCCATAGCTTAACCGCGCCTGCCAATTCCTACGCTATTTCAACGCGGCCTACCCGTTCCCGCTCTCGTTTTGCTATGCGGTCATGGATAGATGGGATGCCTCCTGTTCGACATTGCAGAGGCTGGTTTTCATGTCACATTGGCATCCCCATCCCGCCGCGCGGATCGGCCTGCGCCTGCTCGGCCTTGGCCTGATCGCCAGCCTTGGCCCGCAGGGGCGGCTGCTGCACCTGCTGGTCGATCGGTCGGCAGGCGTCACGCTGGCGCAATTCGCGGTCGCCGCCACCGCCTTTCTCAGTGCCAGCCTGGGTATGGCGCTGCTTTTGCTGGGACCGGATCTGTGGAAACCGGTGCGGGTCGCGCCGCGCTGGACCCGTCGCGACGCATCCACGCGCGCGTCGGGGAAGCGCGCCTGATCTGCTTCTCGATTTTCTTCTTGCAAACGTTTGCCTAATCGCTGTATGCCTCCTTGACGGCCCGACACCTTTCGACAGGTCAGGGTCCAAAAGAGCATTTCGGTCAGATGCCCATCTGGCTGAAATTGGGGAGGAAGGCGCCGGCAGGACTGCACGCTTGAGGGCGTCTTCCTTCTCGCCCTGAGAGGAAGCCTGAGCAAATGAGCAGCTGGACCGCAGCGCATGTCGCCGCCATTGCGCCCGACGCGCCGACCGCGCCGATAATCGGCGCACATGATGTCCGTCCCGTTGCCGACAATCTCGACATTTGGGACGCATGGCCGGTGCAGCAGCGCGACGGCGCGCCGATCGAACTGGCCAATGGCGCGCAGCTATGGATGGCGCTCGCCGCCCCGCATTTTGCTGACCCGGATGAACGCCATGGTCGTGCAAGAATCCATCTGTTCCATTATCGGGGCGATCGCTGGTCGCATGTTGGCCCGGCCATGCCCGATGGCTTTTCGCCCGGAAGCCGCGAATGGTCCGGCTCGGCGATATGGGATGAGGCCAGCGACGATGTGATCCTCTACTTCACTGCTGCGGGTCGCCGGGGCGAAGCCGCGCCGAGTTTCGAGCAGAGGATGTTCAGCGCCCGTGCCCGGCTGAGCGAGGCGGGCGGGCTGACGGGATGGCAGGATCTGCGCGAAATCGTCACGATCGACCCGGACCATTATATGTCGACCCGCGAAGGCGGTGGAATCGGCACGATCAAGGCGTTCCGCGATCCCGCCTGGTTTCGCGATCCCGCCGATGGCCGTCCTTATCTGTTCTTCGCCGCGTCGCGGGCCGGATCGACCAGCGCCTATAATGGCGTGGTCGGCATGGCCAGCGCCGATCCGGCGACCCCCGATGACTGGGTGATCGCTCCGCCGCTGCTGTCCGCCGATGGCCTGAACAATGAGCTGGAACGGCCGCATATGGTCGTTTACGAGGGAAGCTATTACCTCTTCTGGTCGACCCAGCGGCATGTGTTCAATCCCGACGGCCCAACCGGTCCCACCGGTCTATATGCCATGGTCGCCCCGGCGGTGAGCGGTCCCTGGCGACCGGTCAACGGCAGCGGGCTGGTGTTCGCCAACCCCGCCACTGCCCCGGCGCAAAGCTATAGCTGGATGGTCTTGCCAGACCTGTCGGTCACCAGCTTCATCGACAATTGGGGGGATGGCGACGAACGCCGCTTTGGCGGCACCTTTGCCCCCTTTCTGCGCCTGTGGCTGGATGGTGACCGCGCCGGAGTCACGGCATGAACGGGCCGCTGGTTGCAGGCGTCGAGCTGGGCGGCACCAAGATGGTCGTGCTGCGGGCGCGGGGGCGGGAGATTGTCGAGCAGGTGACGATCCCGACCACCAGCCCGACCGAGACGCTGGGCGCGGGGGTGGCGTTGCTGTCCCGCTGGCATGCACAGGAACCATTCGCGGCGCTGGGCATAGCTTCGTTCGGTCCGCTGCGGCTGGACCAGAGCGCCCCTGATTTCGGCCATATGCTGCCGACCCCCAAGCACGGCTGGACCGGCGCAGATATTTACGGCGTGCTGAGCGCTGCCCTGCCCTGCCCGGCTGCGATCGACACCGACGTCAATGGCGCGGCGTTGGCCGAAGCGCGCTGGGGCGCGGGGGCGGAGGGGGACGCGCCGTCCGATTGCCTCTGCTACCTGACGATCGGCACGGGGCTGGGCGGCGGCTTTGCACTGAACGATCGGCCGCTGCATGGCGCGATGCACCCGGAACTGGGGCACATCTTGATCCGCCGGGCGCCGGGCGACGCTTTTGCGGGCGCCTGCCCCTTTCATGGCGACTGTATCGAGGGGCTGGTGAGCGGCCCGGCGCTGGCGGCGCGCTTTGGCGTGGCGGGAGACCAAATTGCACCGGACGATCCTCGCTGGGACGATGTCGCGCATGACATCGCGCAACTGGTCGGCACGATCCTGCTGACCACGGCGGCGCGGCAAGTGCTGATCGGCGGCGGCGTAGGCATGGGCCGGGCCGACCTGCTCGACCGGGTGCGGGCGAAGGTCGTGGCGCAGCTGGGCGGTTACCTGCCCTTTGTCGATGCCGCCAGCGTCGCGACGATCGTTCGGACGCCGGCGCTGGGCGACCAGGCCGGGCCGCTGGGCGCTGTGGCGCTGGCGATGGACATGATAAACCGACAGTGAGTTAGACATAGGAGAGCGAAAAATGCGGTCGTTGGCAGCCTTGACGGCAATCCTTTGCTTGACCCTTCCCGCTACGCTGCTGGCCAAGGTGAGCGCCAGCGCGGATGGCAAGCTGCTGCGGCTCGACGGCGGCGGGGTCACCTATGCGATGGGGGTGGATGAAAAGGGCTATCTCCAGCCGCTTTACTGGGGCGCGGCGCTGGATGCAGCCGCGCCGCTGGTGGCCAAGGCACCGGGCGAACTGTCAGGCTTCGATCCCGCCGGATCGATCACGCCGCAGGAATATGCCGGGCAGGGCGAGGGGCTGGTGAGCGAGCCGGGGGTCAAGGCGGTGTTCGCCGACGGCAATCGCGACCTGGTGCTGAAATATCGGCGCCATAGCGTGTCGGGCGAGACGCTGACCGTCGAACTGGCGGATATCAGCCGCGCCTTGACCGTCACGCTGCGCTATACGATCGACCCGGACACCGGCGTCATCGCGCGATCAGCCAGCCTACGCAATGGCGACGTCCGGCCGGTGCGGATCGACCAGATCGCGGCGGCGACCTTCACCCTGCCGGTAGGCGACGATTATCGCCTCCATTATCTGACCGGGCGTCATGGTGCCGAATGGTCGCAGGTGGACACCCCGGTCACTCCGGCGCTGACGGTGCTGGAAAGCCGCCGCGGATCGACCGGCCATGGCAACCAGCCCTGGTTCGCGATCGGCAAGGATGGCCAGACCAGCGAGACGGACGGGCCGGTCTGGTATGGCGCGCTGGCCTGGTCCGGCTCCTTCCGCCTGTCGGTGGGCGCAGACAATCTGGGCCGGGTGCGGATCAGCGGCGGCTATAATCCCTATGATTTCAGCTGGTCCCTGAAGCCCGGCGAAACGCTTGAAACGCCGGTCTTTTATGCTGGCTATGCGGCCAAGGGGATGGGCGATGCGTCGCGCCGCTTCCACGCCTTCCAGCGCGCCAGCATCATCCCCGGCGGGGCGAAGGCGAAAATCCGCCCGGTGCTTTATAATAGCTGGGAGGCGACCACCTTCAACGTCACCGAGGCCGGGCAGATGGCGCTGGCGGAAAAGGCGGCAAAGCTGGGGGTCGAACGCTTCGTCGTCGATGATGGCTGGTTCGGCGCGCGCAATGACGACAAGGCGGGGCTGGGCGACTGGACAGTCAATCGCACCAAATTCCCCAACGGCCTGAAACCCCTGATCGACAAGGTCAAATCGCTGGGGATGGATTTCGGCCTGTGGGTCGAACCGGAAATGGTCAATCCCGATTCCGACCTCTACCGCGCCCATCCCGACTGGGTGCTGGCCTTCCCCGGCCGTCCGCGCACCGAGGGGCGCAACCAGTTGCTGCTGAACCTCGCACGCACCGACGTGCGCGATCATCTGCTGAACTGGCTCGACAGGCTGGTGCGCGACAATGACATCGCCTTCCTGAAATGGGATTATAACCGCAACTGGACCGAAGCAGGCTGGCCGCAAATGCCGGTTCAGGACCAGCAGCGGGTGCAGGTGGCCTATGTCCGCAACCTCTATCACATATTGGCGGAACTGCGGCGGCGGCATCCGGGGCTGGAAATCGAGGGCTGTTCGGGTGGCGGCGGTCGCATCGACCTTGGCATCATGGCGCTGACCGACCAGAGCTGGACGTCGGACAATACCGACCCGTTCGACCGGTTGACGATACAGGACGGCTTTACCCAAGCCTATGCGCCGTCGATCATGATGGCGTGGGTGACCGACAGCCCCAACTGGGCCAATGGCCGCCAGACCAGCCTGGACTATCGATTCCTGTCGGCGATGCAGGGCAGTCTGGGTCTGGGTGCCAATCTGGACCATTGGCAGCAGGCCGATTTCGCCACCGCGACCAAATGGATCGCCGCCTATAAGGATATCCGCGCGACGGTGCAGCGCGGCGACCTCTACCGTATCGCCCCGCCCCGCGCCGGTGCGGCGACGTCGGCGACCGTCTATGTCGCGCCCGACAAGAAACAGGCGGTGCTGTTCCAGATGCTGCACAGCTCGATGTTCCGCGACAATGTGGAAGCGTTACGGGTGCAAGGGCTGGACCCGGCGCGCCGTTACGCCGTGCGGATGCTGGGCGGCGCAGCGCTGCCCGATGGCGTGCCGGGACATGCCAGCGGCGCCTATTGGATGGAACAGGGCGTACGGATGAAGCTGAAGGGCGATTTCCAGGGCGCGGCGCTGGTGTTCGAGGTGATGCCGTAAATCATCGCCGGGGTGGGCGGATGTCGAAGGCGATAGAGAGGCGTTCGCCATCGTCGAACGGGATGGTGCCGTGCCACAGGGTGGACGGGAAGAGGACGAGTTGCCCGACCTGCGGCTGGACGTCGCGATAGGGCGGCAGGTCCAGCCCCAGTTCGGGCGGCGGCATGCCGAAGCGGAGCCAGCCTGCGGGCGGGGTCCCCATCGCGTCGGGCAGCGCGACATAGAGCGCCGAGCTGATCCAGCCAGCCGGGTGGCTGTGCGCGGCATGATAGCCCTGTTGCCCCAGCCGCACCGACCAGCTGCCGGCGAATTTGACCTCTCCGCGCGGCGTTCCCAATAGCGGATGGCCCGGCTCCGGCGGCGGCAGGTCGGCGATATAGTCGCGCGCCGCTGCCTCGATCGCGGCGCGGGCGGTCTGAATGACCGGTTCGTGGCGGAACAATAGAGGCCGGTCGGTCTGGGTGCCCCCGCGCACCGACTGGTCGGGATAGGGCGCGGCGGCACTGTGCAGGCTGCGCAGCAGGACCGCCAGAGCAGCATGGTCGAGATCAAGCGTCGTGACCCGGATCAACTCGTCGGGCCGGTCGAGCCAGTCGGCGTGCGAATCGCCCATCAAACGCCAGCAGAGCGAGAGATAGGGCCAGAAGAGCGAGGCTGACGGCGTGGCGATCTGCGCCTGCGCGATTATCGCCGCCCGATCCGGCGCGCCACAACGCAGCGCGTGGCGGACGCGGGCGAGCGCCAGCCCTGCGTCGGCGCGATCGGTCATATTGTCGAACAGATCGGGCTGATCGTCCGCCTCCCCCGATTCGGCGGCGAGATATAGCCGCGCGATCGCCAGTGCAGGCGCATCGCCCAGCAGGCGGACGCCATCGGCGATCACGGCGCGGGCCGCGTCCCAATCCTTCGCCTTGGCGAGGCCATGAAACCAGCCAAGCCGCAGCGCCAGATTGTGCGGCAGCGCCCGGCAAGCCTGGGCAAAGCCTGCGTCGTCCCGGCCCGGCGCACCCAGCAGCCGATGCAGCGTCGCGGCATAGGTGTGGCCCTCTACCCAGTCGGGGCGATCGGCCAGGGTCTGACGCATCAGCGTCAGCGCGGCACCGCCCTCCCCCTCGGCCGCCAGCGCCCCGGCATGGCCCCGGATCAGCGCCGCATCGCCCGGTGCCAGCGCACGGGCACGGGCAAAATCGGCGGCGGCGGGTCGCCCGGTTTCATAGTGTAGTTGCGCCAGCAGCGCGCGCGCCTGCGCATCGTCGCCCGCGCGGCCGATCGCCTGCAACGCGGCCTCATGCCGCTGAGCCTCGCGCAGCAACAGCGCGTGCAGCCAGTGCAGACGGGCGCTGCCGGACCAGCGGCGGCACAGGCCATCCAGCGCCGCCGCGCCATCCCCGGCGGTCCCGGCGCGCAGCGCGACAAAGGCCGCCGACTCGACATCGCGCAACCAGGCGGCCGCCCCGCCATCGTCGGGCGATCCAGGCTGGCGCGCCGCCAGATCATGCCATGCCGGATTGCCATCCATCCTCTGATCCCCTCTGTCGGACGCGCGCTTTTCCCGCCCGTTCGTCGTTTCGATAGCCTATTATGGCAAGGCGGCAACAGTGTTCCAGACAAATCAGCAAACGTTTGCAGAAATCTATTGCAAAGGTTTGCAGAGAGGCATAGAGATAATGACTACCGACCGCGGGAAGATGTGCGGCGGCCTTGTAGGAGGGGATGATGAAGAGCGTTTCTCAGCATAGCTGCATTTCAACCATCGCGCTGGCCATGGCTTGCCTGACGGCGCCCGCGTTCGCGCAGGATGCAGCACCAGCCACCGCCGAAACGGTCGCTGCGGATCAAGCCCCGGTCACCGGCGACGATATCGTCGTGACCGCCAGCGCCGGCGACAAGTCGCGCTTCCGCACCTCCATCTCCGTATCGCAGATCAGCCAGGAAGCGATCCAGAATTTCACGCCGCGCTCCGAAGCCGAAGTGCTGCGCTCCATCCCCGGCCTGCAGCCGTCCGATACGGCGGGTCCGGGCGGCAACGCCAATATCGGCGTGCGCGGCATCCCGGTGTCCACCGGCGGTTCGGAATATGTCGCGTTGCAGGAGGACGGCCTGCCCGTCACCCTGTTTGGCGACATCCAGTTCGGCAATAACGACTATTGGCTGCGCTTCGACCAGAATGTCGAGCGGGTCGAGGCAGTGCGCGGCGGCTCCGCCTCCACCTTCGCCAGCCAGGCGCCCGGCGCGGTCATCAACTATATCAGCAAGACCGGCGACAAGGAGGGCGGGTCGATCGGCCTGTCCAAGGGCGTCAATTTCCGCGAAAGCCGCGTCGATTTCGACTATGGCGGCCCGATCAGCGACACGCTGCGCTTCCATGTCGGCGGCTATGCCCGCGAGGGCGGCGGCCCGACCAACGAGGATTTCAACGTCCTGCGCGGCTATCAGGTGAAGGCCAACATCACCAAGGATTTCGACGACGGCAAGGGCTTCCTGCGGCTGCATTTCAAGCGGCTGGACGAACATGCGCCGACCAACACGACGATGCCGTCCCTGGTGAAGGTCGACGGCAACAAAATATCCGATTTCAAGCCGATGCCGACTTTCGATGCGCGCGACGGATCGACCTATTCGATCTACAATCGCAGCTTCCAATATGTCGACACCGACGGCGCGCTCAAGAGCGCCCGGATGAACGGCATCCATCCCAAGGTGACGTCGGTCGGCGCGCAGTTCCATTATGAGCTGAGCGACATGCTGACGGTGGACAACAACTTCCGCTACACCGACATGAGCGGCAGCTTCACCACCCAGTTCCTGAACGTCGGCACCACCGCGAGCGTGCTGGGATCAACCGTCAACGGCCAGACCGTCGGGTCGATCCGCTATGCCGCAGGGCCACAGCGGGGGCAGGCCTATACCGGCACCTATCTGAACAATAATCCCAACATCAACACGCTGATGAAGGATATGGGCAGCATCGCCAACAATCTGGCGCTGACCGGCAAGTTCGACGCGGGCGCGGGCAAGGTGACGGTGCAGGCGGGCTGGTTCCACATGAGCCAGAACATCGTGCAGGACTGGCATGTGAACCGCCAGTATAGCGCGCTGGAGGGCAATAATGCCGCGCCGCTCAACCTTTATTCGACGACTGGTGCGCAGCTGACCGCCGCCGGGCAGGCCGGGTTCAATGACAATTGGGGCAATTGCTGCGCCCGTTCGATGGACCTGACCTACACCAATGACGCGCCGTTCCTGTCGGCCAATTATTCGGGTGGCGGTATTGATCTGGACGCCAGCGTCCGGTTCGACCGGGTGCGCGGCGAAGGCACCGCGCAGGCCGGGGTCGCCGGGCCGAATTACACGGTCAGCGACGAAAATGGCAGCGCGACTCTGCCCTCCATGCTGCCGGGCGGGGTGATCGAGCGGATCAATTACAAGCGCAGCTACACCAGCTGGTCAGTGGGCGCGCTCTATGCCTTTTCCAACAACACATCCCTGTTCGCCCGCGTCAGCCGAGGCGGCCGCTTCAACGCGGATCGCCGGACGCTGGGTGGTAATTTCAATGCCGACGGGTCGCTCAACGCCCAGGGGGCCGGGACTGCGGTCAATTTCCTCAACCAGCAGGAAATTGGCGTCAAGCAGCGCGGGTTCGTGGGCGCGTCCGGCAACTACTCGGTCGAGGTCACCGGCTTCCGGTCGACCTTGACCGAGAATAATTATGACTTCACCCGGATCAACAATCCCGCGCCCAATAATGACCCCAATATTTCCAATGCCTACCGGTCCTACGGCATTGAATTTACCGGCCGCCTGAACCTGGGCAATTTCCACCTGGCGGCCGACATGACCTGGGTCAATTCCAAGATCAAGGATAGCGCGACGGCGGCATTGGCGGGCAATCGGCCGGGCGGGATTCCGCGCCTGACCTTCCTGATCTCGCCCTCCTACGACATGGGATTGTTTGCCGTGGGCGTGAGTGCCAGCGGCCAGTCGAGCGCGCCAAATGATGATTTCAATCTCTACACTGTACGCGGAACGACCTTCTTCAACGGCTTCCTGAAGGTTCGCCCGGTCGAGAATCTGGAGTTGGGCATCAATGCCAACAATCTGTTCGACACGCTGGGCTATCGCGGTGGCGGATCGTTGATCCCATTGAGCGCGACCAGCGGCATCATCCAGAACCAGGCCGTCTTTGGCCGGACGGTGACCGCCTCGGTCCGCTACAACTTCTGACCCCCTCCCCCGTCGCTTGCGGGCGACCCACTGGCCCGTCTCCTCGGATATGAGGGGGCGGGCTTTTGTTTTGCGATGTCGGGGACAGGAAAATCGTCCCGGACAGCCTTTGGCGCGTGCAGTTCGCCGCATGACTGTCCGGGATCACAACATTGTCCGCTTTGGAGAGCGGCGTGACAACGCTGTCTCGACGCATTAAGCAGATTTGGCCGCCCGGTTCAATCGCTTTTATCCGATTATGGATCGATCGCCTCAACCCGCAAACAGATTGGTCGGCAATCCGCGCACGCCGCAATCCACTTCGTAGAAGCCGCCGTCATATGGTGTGGCGTCCAGTCCGATCGCGGCGGAGCTGACGAACATGCGGTCCAGATCAGGCCCGGCGAAAGTGATATTGGTCACCTGCCGCGCAGGCAAGGCGATGGCGCGGTCGAGCGCGCCGTCTGGCGTGAAGCGGCTGATCCGTCCGCCGCCCCAATGGGCAACCCAGATATACCCGTCTGCATCCACGGTCATGCCGTCGGGATAACCGTCCGCATCGGTGAAGTGGATGAAGGGCTGACGATCGGCGATCCCGTCTGCCGTCCGGGCAAAGCGATACATGACCCGACGCGACGTATCGCTATGGTAGAGCCATTTGCCGCATGGCGAGAAGGCCGGGCCGTTGGTCACGCGATAACCGCTGTCCATTTGCTGCCAGCTCAAATCCGGGGCAAGCCGATACAGCGATCCGCTGTCGCGTTCCTCCTCCATATCCATCGTGCCGCACCAGATATGGCCCTGCGCATCGGCCTTGCCATCATTCATGCGGTTATAGGACAGGTCGGGTTCCGGGTCGCCGATGGGCGTGATGGTCAGCGGGTCCAGGCTGATCGCGGCAAAACCGCTCTTGAACCCGCCGATGAAGCCACGGCCCGCCCGCTCGGCCACCCAACCCAGTGGTTCGGGCATCACCCAGCGTTCGACCGCGCCGTCATGGAGCGACAGTCGATTGAGCGCGGGGCCAAGGATATCGACCCAATAGACCGCATTGTCGCGCGCCGACCAGAGCGTCCCTTCGCCCAGCGTGTCGGCCACATCGCGTTCGATCATCCGCCACTGTGCCATGGGTCAGCGCTCGACCGAGAGGCGATAGACCATCGCGTGATGATAGGGTTTGCCCGGATCGACCCGTGCCGACACGAAATCGGGCTTGTTGGGCGCGTCGGGGAATTTCTGCGGCTCCAGCGCGATACCGTCACCCATGCGATAGAGATGTCCGCTTTTGCCGACCAGCGTGCCGTCGAGGAAATTGCCCGCGTAAAATTGTACCCCCGGCTCGGTCGTCAGCACCTCCAGCACCCGGCCCGATACCGGGTCTTTGAGCCGCGCGGCCAGTTGCGGGGTCTTGGTCACGCCCTTGTCCAGCGCCCAATTATGGTCATAGCCACGCCCGGCAACGATCTGCAGATCGCGCCCGTCGCGGATACCATCGGCCACGCGGCGGGGGGTGCGAAAATCGAACACGCCGCCATCCACCGGCTTCAACTCACCGGTCGGGATCAGCGCAGCATCGACCGGCGTATAGGCCTTGGCAGGAATGGTCAGCATATGGCCGAGCGCGCCGTCGGGCGATCCTTCGCCTGCCAGATTGAAGATGGCATGGTTGGTCATGTTGACGATGGTGGGCTTGTCGGTTTTCGCGTCGAAGGCGATGCCGAGATTACCCGCTTCGTCCAGCGTATAAGTGACGGTGGTGTCCAGCTTGCCCGGATAACCCGAATCGCCATCCGCGCTGGTCAGCGTCAACACGAGGGTCGCCACCGGCCCGCTCCTGACCGACGCGACTTTCCAGACCTGCTTGTCGAACCCCTTGCCACCGCCGTGCAGGCTGTTGGTCTTGTCGTTGAGCGGCAGTTGATAGGCCTTGCCGTCGAGCGAGAAGGCACCGCCCGCGATGCGATTGGCATAACGGCCCACGGTCACGCCGAAATAATTGGGATGATCGACATAGCCGGCCAGATCATCATAACCCAGCAGCACATCGGCCTGCTTGCCGTCCTTGTCCGGCCCCGATAGCGACTGGAGCGTTGCGCCATAGGTCAGAATCGTCGCCGACACGCCCGCGCCATTCGTCAGCGTGATCGCCTCGACCGCCGCGCCGTTGGCGTTGCCGACAGGGGCGCGGCTGGCTTCGGCGGCGAGGGCGGACACGCTTGTCAGCGCCAGCGCTACTCCGTATGACAGCGTTGTTTTCATGGTGGCGACGTTGCGCATGGGGCTTCCTCTTATGACCGTGACCCATTGACGGGCGGTTTCGGGGAATATACTCAGACAAAATAAGCGGATGCAACCCCTCAAGCGGCTGTGCCGCACTGGAATTTTACGGAGACGGATGAATGGCAGGACCAGTTTCCTCGACCGCCGCGCCAACGGTGACGCATAATCCCGGCACGCGCTACGGCCCGGCGCTTGGCCTGCTGGCCAGCCTGTTTTTCATGTGGGGCTTCATCACGGTCATCAACAATACGCTGCTGCCGCATCTGCGCAGCGTGTTCGACTTAAGCTACACCCAGACGACTTTGATCGAATCGGTCTGGTTCATCGCCTATTTCTTCGCCTCCATCCCGTCGGCCAAGCTGATCGAACGGGTCGGCTACCAGAAGTCGATGGTGATCGGGCTGCTGATCATGGCGGCGGGCGCGGCGGGTATGACGCTGGCGGCGTCCATCCCCTCCTATGGCGTGACACTGGTCATGCTGTTCGTCATCGCCAGCGGCATCACCCTGTTGCAGGTCGCGGCCAACCCCTATGTCGCGGTGGTCGGCAAGCCCGAAACCGCCTCCTCGCGCCTCAATCTGGTGCAGGCGATGAATTCGGCAGGCACGATGCTGGCGCCGCTGTTTGGTGCCTATCTGATCCTGGGCCGGTCGAAGGGTGGCACGGCGCAGGGCGATATTGTCCTGACCCAGGCCGAGCGGCTGGCCGATGCGCAGTCGGTGATCCTGCCCTATATCATCGTCGCCGTCATATTGGTGGTGCTGGCCGTCATCATCGCCCGCTTCCCCCTGCCCGCCATGGGCAACGCCACATCGCGTCACAGCAAGGAGGAGCGCAAGAAGCACTCGCTGTGGGCGCATCGCAATCTGGTGTTCGGCATCCCGGCGATCTTCATCTATCTGATCGCGGAAATCGGCGTCGCCAACCTGTTCGTCAATTTCGTCAGCCAGCCCGACATCGCCAATCTGACGCATGAGCAGGCGGGCAATTATCTCAGCCTGTTGTGGGGCGGGATGATGGTCGGCCGCTTCGCTGGCTCCGCAATCATGCAGAAGTTCGACGCGGGCCATGTGCTGGCCGCTTTCTCGATCGGTGCGTTCATCGTCATGCTGGTGACGGTGTTCACCACCGGCCCCGTCGCCATGTGGGCGCTGATCCTGGTCGGCCTGTTCCACTCGATCATGTTCCCCACCATCTTCACGCTGGGGATCAAGGGTCTTGGCCCATTGACCGAGGAAGGATCCGGCCTGCTGATCATGGCGATCGCCGGTGGCGCGCTGGTGGTGGTGCAGGGTTGGCTGGCCGACGAATATGGCCTGCAATGGTCGTTCCTGCTGACCGCGCTGTGCGAACTCTACATCCTGTTCTACGCGCTATGGGGATCGAAAGTGACCCACGCGCTGCCCGACCAGCCGGTCGCGGAATAAGCGAAATAAAGCCGAGGGTCGCACTTCGGAAAAAAGGCCGGAGCGGGATGTCCTGCTCCGGCCTTTTTCATTCCTCCCTTTGTCGGGGAGGATCATCCCCCCATCGCGCTGGCCGTATCCTCCAGCGCCAGATCGACCAGCACGCCCATGGCCTCCGCCGCTGCGGCCGCATCGCCCGCTACGATCGCGTCGAACACCCGGACATGGTCCGGGATCGGGTTGCGCGGCAGGGCGCGGGCGCGCTGCTTATATTGGGTGGTCCAATTGACGGCCGCGCCGATGCTGGCGGACAGGACCAGCATCGCGTCGTTGCGGGTCGCGTTCAGGATCGCATTATGGAAATCGCGGTCGGCCGCCCGGCCCAGTTCGGTCGCCAGCGTATGACGCCGCATCGCGGCCAGCGCGTCCTTCATGATTTTGATGTCATTCTTGTCGCGGCGCTGCGCCGCCAGGCGGGCAGCGGCGGGTTCGACGATCGCGCGCAGCTCAAACAGGTCGCGCACGAACTGGATGTCGGGTTCCCCGGCAAAGGCCCAGCCCAGCACTTCGGGGTCGAGCAGGTTCCATCGGGTGCGCGGCAGCACCCGCGTTCCGGCCTTGGGGCGGCTTTCGACCAGCCCCTTGGCCGTCAGCACCTGGATCGCCTCCCGATAGGCGCTGCGCGACACGTCCAATTCTTCGGCAAAGGCGACCTCGCCCGACAGGACATCACCCGGCGCATATTGGCCAGACAAGATCGCCGTGCCCAATTTGTGCGCGATTGCCCCGTGCAGTCGCCTGCCCGGCCCGCGCGCCACCTTGGCCGAACCGCCATTTTCCGCGCCTTGCGCGTCTGTTGACGGCCTATCCTGTCCCATTCCGGCTCCTCCCACCTTGCGCCTATCAGACACGGATCGGTGTAGAATACAAGCATTGCCATTACCATCATCCTGTAATATGTCGGAGTAATTGACGGAGTCATCGGGCGAGCGTTGCTGCTTCTGGTAGCCACCTCAGCGCGCGATCGCGCGTCATTCAGGATCAGCCAGCGCCGCGAATGGCGCGCGGGAGGAGAGTTTTTTCATGACATTGCGCCTGTTGCAGCATCGTGGCCCCAGCGGCGTCCGCTCCGTTATCGCGGCGCAGGGCGATGCGGCTCATATCGTACCGGGCTATGCCAGCATCCGCGCGCTCGCGCTGGACGCCATCGCTCGTGGCATCAGCCTGAACGCCGCCGTCGAAGCGGCTGGCACGGGCGATGCGATCGACATTGCAGCGGCCTTTGCAGCGGGTGAATTGCTGGCCCCCATCGACCATGAGGATGACGCCCATGTCCAGCTGACCGGTACGGGCCTGACCCACCTCGGCTCGGCCGAGGGGCGCGACAAGATGCACCGGGAGGCGGCGGCGGTCGAAAAGCAGACCGATTCGATGCGCATGTTCCTGGAAGGGCTGGAGGGCGGCAAGCCAGCGCCAGGCACGGTCGGCCAGCAGCCCGAATGGTTTTACAAGGGTGACGGATCGCAACTGGTGGGACCGGGCGAACCGTTGACCATGCCTGCATTTGCCAAGGATGGCGGCGAGGAGCCGGAAATTGCGGGCATCTACATCATCGGCGACGATGGCCAGCCCTATCGGCTTGGTCTGGCGCTGGCCAACGAGTTTAGCGACCATGTGACCGAGCGGCACAATTATCTGTGGCTGGCCCACTCCAAGCTGCGGCAGGCCGCGCTCGGCCCGGAACTGCTGGTCGGTACCCCGCCTGAGCATATCGAGGGGGCGAGCCGCATCCTGCGCGATGGCGCGACGATCTGGGAAAAGCCGTTCCTGTCGGGCGAAGGCAATATGTCGCACAGCTTCGCCAATCTGGAACATCATCATTTCAAATATGATCTGTTCCGCCGCCCCGGCGACGTCCACGTCCATTTCTTCGGCACCGCGACGCTTTCGTTCAGCGACGGTATCGCGACGCAGGAAGGCGATGTGTTTGAAATTGCCGCGGCGCCCTTCACCCTGCCGGTGCGCAATCCGTTGCAGCGCGCCGCGCCAGTCGAAGTGGTCGTTCAGGCGCTCTGATCCCCATGGACCCGATCCGCATCGCGATCGTGGGCATCGGCAAGATTGCACGCGACCAGCATGTCCCTGCCATCCGGGGCAACAGCGCCTTCAGCCTGGCCGCGACCGTCAGCCCGCATGATGCCGGGCTGGACGGGGTGCCGCATCTGGCCAGCCTGGACGCGCTGCTGAGCGAAGGCCCGGCGGTGGATGCCATCGCGCTCTGCACCCCGCCCCAGGTCCGCTACGATCTGGCGGCGCAGGCGCTGGGGCGGGGCGTCCACCTGTTTCTGGAAAAGCCCCCCGGCGCGACGCTGGCCGAAGTCGGCGCGTTGCAGGCGCAGGCGGACAAGGTGGGCGTTTCCCTGTTCGCCGCCTGGCACAGCCGCTTTGCTGCGGGCGTTGCCCCGGCGCGCGCCTGGCTGGCCGAACGGCGGATCGAAAGCGTGTCGATCGTCTGGCGGGAGGATGTGCGCGTGTGGCATCCGGGGCAGGCATGGATCTGGCAGCCCGGCGGGCTGGGCGTGTTCGATCCGGGGATCAATGCACTCTCGATCGTTACCCATATCTTGCCGCGCCCCTTCTTCCTGAAGGACGCGACGCTGACCCTGCCGGAAAACCGCGCCGCGCCGATCGCCGCCGACCTGCATTTTCGCGACACGAGCGGCGCACCGATCCACATGGATCTCGACTGGCGGCAGACCGGCCCGCAAAGCTGGGACATTGTCGTCGAAACCGACGCGGGCACGCTCAAATTGTCGCAGGGGGGTGCGGTGCTGCACCTGCCCAGCGGCACCGAACATGGCGAGGATGTCGAATATCCCGGCCTCTACAGCCGCTTTGCCGCGCTTATCCGGGGCGGGCGATCGGACGTCGATACCGATCCGCTGCGGCTGGTCGCCGACGCCTTCCTGCGTGGACGGCGCGAGACCACAGACGCATTTCACGATTAAGATCACAGGAGAGGACGACATGATCAAAGCCCTGCGCCGCACCACGGCCGCGCTGCTGCTCTGCGCCACTGCATTGGCGACCAGCGCGCATGCCGACACCGACGGCAAGCCCACGACCGCGACGATCAACGCCGCCACCCCCGGCCCGGTCTATGACAAGCGCATCTTCACCCAGTTCGCCGAGCATCTGGGCAACGGCATCTATGGCGGGCTGTGGGTCGGCAACGACAAGTCCATCCCCAACACCAACGGCTTCCGCAACGATGTGATTTCGGCGCTCAGGAACCTGTCGGTTCCCGTCATACGCTGGCCGGGCGGCTGCTTCGCCGACGAATATCACTGGCGTGAAGGCATTGGCGGCAAATCCAAGCGCCCGGTCAAGATCAACACCCATTGGGGCGGCGTGACCGAACCCAACACGGTGGGCACCCATGAATTTTTCGAGCTGGTCCGCCAGATCGGCGCGGAGGCCTATGTCGCGGGCAATGTCGGCAACGGCACGCCCCAGGAAATGGCCGAATGGGTCGAATATATGACCTCGCCCGCCGGGACGCTGGCCGACGAACGGGCGAAGAATGGCCATAAGGAACCCTGGGCCGTGCCCTATTTCGGCGTCGGCAATGAGCTGTGGGGCTGTGGCGGCAATATGCGCGCCGAATATGCCGCCGACGTCACCCGCCGCTACGCCACCTTCATCAAGGCGCCGCGCGGCACCCGGATCATGAAGATCGCGGCGGGCGCGAATGTCGATGATTATAACTGGACCGAGACGATGATGAAGGTGGCCAGCGGCCAGCTCGATGCGCTGTCGCTCCATTATTACACCATCCCCGGCGCCTGGCCGCCGCGCGCCTCCTCCACCATGTTCGACGAGGCGGGCTGGGCCAACACCCTGTCCGAAGCGCTGCGCATGGATGACCTGATCACCAAGCATAGCGCGATCATGGACAAATATGATCCGGCCAAGAAAATCTGGCTGGCGGTCGATGAATGGGGCACCTGGTATGCCGACGATCCGGGCACCCACCCCGGCTTCCTGCGCCAGCAGAACACGCTGCGCGATGCGCTGGTCGCATCGGTCCATCTCGACATTTTCGCGCGTCATGCCGACCGGGTGAAGATGACCGCCATTGCCCAGATGGTGAACGTCCTTCAGGCGATGATCCTGACCGACGGCAAGAAGATGGCGCTGACCCCGACCTATCATGTGTTTGAAATGTACAAGCCGTGGCAGGACGCGACCGTGCTGCCGATCAGCATCGACACGCCCTGGTATAACAAGGATAAATGGTCGATGCCGGCGGTCAGCGGATCGGCGGTGCGGGGCAAGGATGGCAAGGTCCATGTCGGCCTGTCCAACCTGGACCCCAACCAGCCCAACACGGTCACGGTCAAGCTGGACGGCCTGAATGCCGCCAGCGTCACAGGCCGCGTCCTGACGGCGTCGGCGATCAACGCACACAACACATTCGACGCACCCGACACGGTCAAGCCTGTCGCCTTCACCGGCGCGCAGGTCAGCGGCGGCACGCTCAGCGTCACCCTGCCGCCCAAGTCGGTCGTGGTGCTGGAGTTGCAGTAAGACGATCGCGGGGAGGCTCGACCTCCCCTCCCCGTTCGCCCTGAGCCTGTCGAAGGGCTGTTCTTCTTAAAGGGAAGTACAAGGCTTCGACAGGCTCAGCCCGAACGGATTTTTGTGGCACGCATTGTGTCGCCGTCGCATTCGCGGAGAGGACAAACATGTTGAAGATCATCCAACTGGCCACCCTCGCCCTTCTCGCCGCCCCCGCCTGCGCGCAACCCGTCGCCCCCACCCTCAACAGCCGCCTGACCGGCGATCTGACGCCTACCCATGACCCGGTCATCATCCGGCAGGGCGACATCTATCATGTGTTCAGCACGGGCCATGGCAAGCGGCTGATCGAAACCCGCACCTCGCCCGACCTGATCCACTGGACCGCAGGCGCGCCGATCTTCACCGCGCTGCCCGATTGGGCGAAGGCGGCGATCCCCGGCAGCGATGGTATGTGGGCGCCCGACATCAGTTATGTAAATGGCCGCTATCGCCTCTATTATTCGGTATCGACCTTCGGATCGAACCGCTCGGCGATTGGCCTTGCCACCAGTCCGACGCTGGACCCCAAAGCCCCCGACTATCAGTGGCGGGACGAAGGGCTGGTCGTCATGTCGGACAAGAGCGACGATTATAACGCGATCGACCCCAATTTCATCATCGACCGCGAAGGCCGCCACTGGCTCTCGCTGGGCAGCTTCTGGACGGGCCTCAAACTGTTCGAGCTGGACCCAAAGAGCGGCAAGCCCAAAGATGCGAAAGCCAAGCCCGTCGCCATCGCCCGCCGCCCCGCGCCTGCTGGCGGCCCGGCCCCGGTCGAGGCGCCCTTCATCATCGACCATGGCGGCTATTACTGGCTGATGGCGTCCTATGATTATTGCTGCAAGGGCGCGGCCAGCACCTATTATACCGTCATCGGCAGGTCGAAGGCGATCAGCGGCCCCTATCTGGGCAAGGATGGCAGCCCGATGCTGGAGGGCGGCGGCAGCATATTCCTGCGCGCCGACCTTCAGGAGCAGCAACGCTTCCGTGGCCCCGGCCATGCGGGCTGGCTGCATGACAAGGACGGCCAGGATTATGTCGTCTATCATGCCTATGACAAGCAATCGAACGGCGCCCCCACCCTGCGGATCGCGCCCGTCCGCTGGGGTGCGGACGGCTGGCCGCAAGCCGATTATTGACGCACCGACCGGAGAGAATGACATGAATTTCACCCTGTCCCGCCGTGGCTTCATCGCCAGCAGCGCTGCCCTGTCCGCCGCGCCAATGATCGCGCGCGCCAAGGTCGCCGAACTGCCCGCAGCCGCGCCGCAAAACCCGCTCGTCAAGCAGCGCGCCGACGCGCAAATTTTCCGTCATGACGATGGCTATTATTATCTGACCGGCTCCGTCCCCGAATATGACCGGCTGGTGCTGCGCCGGTCAAAAACGATAGCCGGACTGACCAGCGCGACCGAAGCGGTGCTGTGGCGGCATGAAAAGACCGGCCCGCTGTCCGGCTTCATCTGGGCACCCGAACTGCACCAGATCAATGGCCAGTGGATCATGTATTTCGCCGCCGGTCCCAGCGGCGGGGGCGAGGATGTGTTCCGTATCCGCACCTATGCGGTGGTCTGCGACGGGCCGGACCCGATGACCGGCAACTGGACCCTGCTCGGCCAGTTTCAGGCGCCCTGGGACAGTTTCAACCTCGATTCGACCAGCTTCGTCCACAAGGGCCAGCGCTATTTCGCCTGGGCGCAGCGCGAGCCGGGGATCGAGACGAACAGCAACCTGTACATAGCAAAACTCGAATCGCCACTGAAACTGGCGGGCAAGGCGACCCGCCTGACCGTGCCGACGCTCGACTGGGAAATTCGCGGCTACAAGGTCGCCGAAGCGCCCGCCATCCTGCACCGCAACGGCCGCCTGTTCATGACCTATTCGGCCAGCGCGACCGACGCGCGCTATTGCCTGGGGATGCTGACCGCGGACGAGAATGCCGACCTGCTGGACGCCAACAGCTGGACCAAATCGCCCCAGCCGCTGTTCGTTACCAATAGCCAGACCAGCGTCTATGGTCCGGGTCACAACAGCTTCACCGCAGATGAGCAGGGCCGCGATATCCTTGTTTATCATGGCCGCGATTATGCGGCGATTCAGGGCGATCCGCTGTTCAATCCGGACCGTCACACCCGCGTCCAGCGGCTCTATTATACTGCCGATGGCATCCCCGATTTCGGCGTGCCGGTGGGCAATGGGCCACTGCCCGAACGCTTTGCGTCCGCCGCCAACGCCAAGCTGTTGCTGGCGCATGAAGGCACCCGCCTGATCGCGGGCAATCCCGCCCTGGCCCAGACCCAGTTCCGCCAGACGCCGGGCCGCGCGGGTGCGCAAAGCGTCATGCTGTCCCCCATATTGCTGCCCGGCCATTATCTTGTCGCGGGCAAGGACGGATCGATCACGCTGGAACCCGACAGCAAAAGCGCCGATTTCGCGCTGCGCAGCCAGTTTGTCCGCCTGACCGACGCGCGGCGCGGCACTGTCCGCTTCGCGGCGATCGCTGCGCCGGGCAAGGCGATCGGAATCGCCGAAGGGCAGGTTCGCCTGGTCCGCAGCCGTGACGCCGCGGCACGCTGGCGCGCCGACTGACACCGGTTAACCTGCTCTGACAAATATATAGTGGCAAAGGCCGGTCATCGAT
>NZ_CAVK010000050.1 GCF_000382885.1 Sphingobium indicum BiD32 | reverse complement strand
GCGACCATCCGCCCCCTCTCCAAGCTGCGCTAGCCCGATTTGCGGGCAAGCTAAGCTATCCTCTCCCCCCTGGGGCGAGGAGATTTGCAGGCCATGCACCGTCACGGCGCGCCTCTTCATCTCCACATCCGCCCCGGCCCGCGCCAGATCATAGGCGCGCTGGCCGTCGATCAGGATGGCGCTATAGGCGGGCGGCACCTGTTCGATCGGGCCGGTAAAGCGCGGCAGCACCGCCTCCACCTCCGCCCATGTGGGCCGCACATCGCTGGTCGCGATCACCGCGCCTTCCAGGTCGAGCGTATCGGTCTGCGCCCCGAACGCCACGGTGAAATCATAAATCTTGTCGCTGTCGAGCATCCGCCCGGCCAGCTTCGTCGCCTCCCCCACCGCAATCGGCAGCACCCCGGTCGCCAGCGGATCGAGCGTGCCGCCATGGCCGACCTTGCACTTGCCAGCCCCGCTGTCCCGCAGCGCGCGCTTGACCGCGCTGACTGCCTGGGTCGAGCCAAGTCCGTGCGGTTTGTCGAGGATGATCCAGCCATGCATGGACGCGCGCCTACACGGCAGCAGGGCGCTTGTCAGCCGTCCATCTGTTCCCGATAATGGCGCCGGCAGAGCGCGACATAGCGGTCATTGCCGCCAATCTGCGTCTGCGCGCCATCGCGCACCGCCTGGCCCTGCCCGTCCACGCGCAGGTTCATCGTCGCCTTGCGCCCGCAATCGCACACGGTCTTGATCTCGCTCAGCGTGTCGGCCAGCCCCAACAGATGCGCGCTGCCTTCAAACAATTCCCCGCGAAAATCGGTGCGCAGGCCATAACAGAGGACGGGCACGCCCAGAATGTCGGTAACGCCTGCCAGTTGCCACACCTGATCGCGCGTCAGAAACTGCGCCTCGTCCACCAATATGCAGGATAATGGTGTCGCGTCGTGCTGCGCAGCGATGGCAGCGAACATATCGACAGCCGGATCGAACAGATGCGCCTGCGCCTCCAGCCCGATGCGCGAGTATACCAGCCCCGCGCCATAGCGATCGTCGATCGCCGCGGTCCACAGCATCGTCGCCATGCCGCGCTCACGATAGTTGAAGCTCGATTGCAACAGCGTCGCCGATTTGCCCGCATTCATCGAGCTATAATAGAAATAAAGCTTGGCCATGCGGGACGCTTAACGAATGGTCGGCGCGACGCCAGACAGGAAGCGCACCAGTGCGTCGGCCAGCGCGATCCTTTTGTCGGAAAAACTGTGATCGGTCGGCCAGACCATCAGCCGCGCATTGGGGTTGGCCCCCTGCGCATCCGCCGCAACCTTGCGCGCATCAGCCCCCAATCCCTTTTCCGCGCCAAGAATCGTGAGCGGACGACGGCCATAACCCGCCAGCCGTCGGCCAAGGTCGAACTTGTCGCCATTGCCCTTTATCTCGGCGGTCAGCCTGTCATAGGTCGCGCCGTGCAGCGGCGGCAAATCGCTCTCCACCTCCGCCTTCCACGCTGCTTCACCCTGCGCGGTGGACAGCGCCGCGACGGTCTGCGCCGGGTCCCACGGGTCGATCAGGAACAGTCCCGCAACGCGCGGTTCGGCGGCGGCAATATCCGCCGCCATGAAGCCGCCCATGCTATGTCCCGCCACCACGATGGCGCTGGTGTCGATGCGATATTTGGCAATGGTCGATGCCTGCTGGAGAAACTGGAGCGCGGCAAAGGCGTCGTCGGAGGCATTGCCGAAGGAGAAAGTCCCCGGACTGCCCCAAGAACCGCGATAATGAAGCGTCAGCACATTCCACCCGGCGCGCCGGGCAGCCTGGGCGAGGTCCAGATTCTGCTCATTGCCGGGAAAACCGTGGAGCAGCAGCAGCGTAGGATGCAGCCCTGCCCCGGCGGCGGTGTACATGACCGCGTTCATCGCCCCATCGCCCGACGGCAGAACGAAAGCGTTCATGCCAGCGGGATAGGCCGCGTCCGGCGCGGGATCGCTGCTGACCGCAGGGTGGATGGCCGGGTCTTTTGCGCTAAGAGGTCCGGCGAGCGACAATGCCAGCCCGATTATCCCGATTCCGCGTCCGATCCGATCCATAGCCTGTCCCCGATTTATAGCAAATGAGACGCTACCGGCCCACCGTCACCGTACCACCAACGAGCAGAGATTGGCTCAATCCTCGCCGTCATCATCCTTGACCAGATCCTGCGCGACCTTGGGATCACGCAGCAGCTTGTCGATATGGCTGCCCTCGTCGAAACTGTCGTCGGCCAGGAACTTGATCTTGGCGGCATATTTCAGCCGTGTGCGCGACGCGACCTCGCGCTGGAAATAGGCGGTGTTGGTGCGCAGCGCTTTCAGCACCGCTTCCTCATCCTGCCCCAGCAGCGGCTTGATGAACGCAGTGGCGTGGCGCAGGTCGGACGACATGCGCACTTCGGTGACGCTCACGACATGCTTGGCCAGCACATCGTCATGCACGTCGCCGCGCTGGAGAATGTCGGACAGGATATGACGCACCTGTTCCCCCACGCGGAGCGCACGGACGGACGGGCCTTGAGTTTGTTGTAATGTCATGGGTTCAGCTTTCCGGCGCGATATCTTCAATTGCGACGTTCAGTTCGTCAGCAAGTTTACGCCACAGGGAAAGCCCGCCTGCCTTCTTGCCGTTTTCGACGTTGCTTAAATATGTATGGCTATGACCGACACGGCGACCCAAATCCACAAGCGTGAAATGGCGATGCTTGCGCCAGGCGCGAAGGGGGCTATCGCCCGCCATAATCGCATCCACAACCTGAGCAGGCACATAATCCTCGCCGCCCTCTCTGCGAATCTGTGCATTTTCAGCTGCCAGCAAATCCGCCCTGTCCTCGGCAATATCAACCAGCCGCTGATAATCTTCCATCGGCAGCATGGCGATTTTCTGGCCTGCGATCTCGACAATCTGGGCAGTCATGGGTTCACCTCATAAGCCGATCCGCGGGGCGCGATATCGTCGATCCAGAGGATATTCTGCTCGATGCGAAAAATCACACGCCAGTCCTGCACCCGCACCCGATATTCTGGCCGTCCCTGCAACCGCTTCATATTCGCCGCGAGTGAGCCTGGATCATGCGCCAGTTCCTCGATCTTCTGCCGAATAAGCACCCGCTTGTTGGAGCGGAGCAATGCCCTCATCGCCGTTTTCGAGAAACGAATATCCACATGGAAATGTTACGCTCAGGCACAAGGGGGGTCAATGAATTTAACCAATAGCTAAATTCATTGCCCCTTCCCTTGTCTCTTACAACGTGCGGATGCGTTCCTCGACCTCGAACAGTTCGAGAGTATCGCCAGCCTTGATGTCGTTGGTGTCCTGCAACACAGCGCCACATTCCATGCCGGCGCGCACTTCGGACACATCGTCCTTGAAGCGACGCAGCGAGTGGATGACCGTCTTGGACACGATGACATCGTCGCGGGTGAGGCGCGCGTTCAGCCCCTTGCGGATAACGCCTTCCTTGACCAGAAGCCCCGCCGCTTTGTCCTTCTTGCCCGCAGGGAACACCTGCAACACTTCGGCGCGACCCACGATCGTTTCGATGCGTTCGGGGGCCAGCTGGCCCGCCATTTCGTTACGCACTTCTTCGAGCAGGTCGTAGATCACGTCATAATAGCGCAGCGAGATCTTCTCGCGGATCGCCAGCGGACGCGCCTTGGCATTGGGACGGACGTTGAAGCCGATCAGCGGCGCGCGGCTGGCCGAAGCCAGCGTGACGTCGCTTTCGGTGATCGCGCCGACGCCGGAGCTGAGGATGCGCACCTTGATCTCGTCGGTCGAAATGCGGTTCAGCGCGTTGACGATCGCTTCGACCGAACCCTGCACGTCGCCCCGAATGACCACCGGATATTCGATGACCTTGGTGCTGAGCGCCGAGAACATATTCTCGAAATTGGTCGGCACCGACGCGGTACGCTTGCGGGTAATCTGTTCCTGGCGATAGGCGGCGACCTCGCGGGCGCGTGCCTCATTCTCCACGACCGTCATCTGGTCGCCTGCCATCGGCACGCCCGACAGGCCCAGCACCTCGACCGGGACCGAAGGCCCGGCGAACTTGACCTGCTGGCCCTTGTCATTGACGAGCGCGCGCACCTTGCCGCTTTCCGCGCCGATGACAAAGGTGTCGCCGACCTTGAGCGTACCCTTGCGCACCAGCACAGTGGCCACCGCGCCGCGGCCCTTGTCCAGCTGCGCCTCGATCACATTGCCTTCGGCGGCGCGATCGGGGTTGGCGGTCAGTTCCATGACTTCGGCCTGGAGCAGGATCTTTTCGATCAGCTCGTCCAGACCGGTTTTCTTGAGCGCGGACACCTGAACGTCCTGCACGTCGCCGCCCATATCCTCGACCACGATTTCATGTTCGAGCAGGCGTTCGCGCACCTTTTGCGGGTTGGCTTCGGGCTTGTCGCACTTGTTGATCGCCACGATCATCGGCACCCCGGCGGCCTTGGTATGGTTGATCGCCTCGATCGTCTGCGGCATCAGCCCGTCATCGGCCGCCACCACCAGAATGACGATGTCGGTCACGTTCGCACCGCGTGCGCGCATTTCCGAAAAAGCCTCATGGCCCGGCGTGTCGAGGAAGGTGATGATGTCGCCACCCTTGGTCGTCACCTGATAGGCGCCGATATGCTGGGTGATGCCGCCGCTCTCGCCCGCGACCACATCGGTCCCGCGCAGCGCATCGAGCAGGCTGGTCTTGCCATGATCGACATGGCCCATGATCGTGACGACAGGCGCACGAACCTTGAGCGATTCGACCGGGTCCAGTTCGCCCTCGATCCCGATTTCGACGTCGGCTTCGGACACGCGCTGGATGCGGTGGCCAAATTCCTCGACCAGCAGTTCGGCCGTGTCCTGATCGATCGACTGGTTGAGCGTGACCGCCTGCCCCATCTTGAACAGCGACTTGACCAGATCCGCGCCCTTTTCGGCCATACGGTTGGCCAGTTCCTGCACGGTGATGACTTCTGGTACCACCACGTCGCGCGACTGCTTTTCGCGCGTTTTGGAGCCACCGGCATAATGGGCGCGGCGTTCCTTTTCACGGGCGCGCTTCAATGCAGCAAGGCTGCGGGCGCGCGCGCTGTCATCATCGGCCAGCGCCTTGGTGACGGTCAGCTTGCCAGCCTGGCGACGATTATCCTCGCCCTTCTTCGCGCGTTCGGGCTTGGTCGGTTCGGGACGCTTGACCGGGGTGACCGGGGTGAAGCGGCGCGGCGGCGGCGGCGCGGCGGTGGTCGCGGCGGGCTGTTCGTCCGTCTGGGCGGTCGCAGCCGCGTCAGGCGCAGCAGCCACTTCCTGCGGCGCAGCGGCGGGTGCTTCCACAACCGGCGCAGCTTCGGGTGCCTTGGCTTCCTCGACTACAGGCGCGGACGCCGCAGTTTCGGCGGCCTGGCGATTTTCCTCGGCCCGGCGCTTTTCATTTTCAGCCGCAGCGACACGCTCGGCCGCTTCGCGACGGCGCGCATCCTCCAGCGCATTCATACGGGCTTCTTCCGCCTCGCGCAGCAGCTTGGCCTGCAATTCCTGACGCGACATCAGGCTTTGCGGCGGTGCCTGGCGCGTGGGGGCGGGCTGCTGCGCACGCTGTTGCGGCGGCGGGGCAGCGGGACGCGGAGCGGCAGGTGCAGCGGTGGCCGCTGGCACCGGATCGGGCTGGGGCGCAGCAGCAGGCGCAGCGCCGGTGGCTTCACCAGGCTTGCCCAGGACACGGCGCCGCTTCACCTCAACCACGACCGTATTCTTGCGGCCATGGCTGAACTGCTGCTGCACCTGACCGGATTCCACGGTCCGCTTGATGCCCAGCGGCTTGCGGCCCAGAACCGGCTTGTCTTCCTTGCTGTCACTCATACGACTGAACTTAACCCTTCACTTCATCACCGGCCGGTGCAGGCACCGACGCATCATTCCATGCAATCTCGGCACCCTGCGCAGCGATGGAGTGATCCTCCCCCTGCGCGGGCGCCTCGATAACGCAACCCAGATAGCTTTCCAAGCGGCCCAGGGCCGCACGCAGGCGTGACGCCGCGCGCGAGTCGGTCACCGCAACATGGACGACATTATCGCGCCCCATTGCCATAGATAGGGCATCGCGGTCCACAGGCAAGACGGTGCCTGCAAGATCGCTGCCTTCCGCTTCCTGCCCGACGCGCAGCGCCTGGTCCAGTTTGCGGTTGCCATCGGCCGCCGCATCGGCGGCGTGGAGCAGCAATTTGACCAGCCCCTTGCGGCAGGCCGTGTCGATTTTTTCAGAGCCGGTGAGCAGCATGGAGGCGCGCGCCTCCAGCCCCAGACGGCTGAGCAGATCCTGACGCAGCGCGGTTTCGATCCGTTCGGGCAGGTCCGCCTCGATCTGGAGCGCGCCATCCTTGAAGGAACGCGCAATCGCGCCTTTGAGCTTGCCCTTGGCCAGCGCGGTTTCCAGCTCTGCGCGGCTGACGCCAATCCAGGCGCCCCGCCCCGGTGCCTTGGCCCGGACGTCGGGCAACACCTGACCCTCCGGGCCGATCGCCAGACGGATCAGCGTTTCGGGGTCGGCGCGGTCGCCGGTCAATATGCATTTGCGTTCGGTCATGCGTGCCCCTCCGCCAAAACGGATGGACTGGCAACCCCAACGCTATCGGATAAGCCTAAACGCTCATCGGGGAGTGTCCGCAGCAATGGCGTCCTCCCTAACAGAGGGCGCAGGCGCGCGGTCGGCCAACAGCTGCCCGCCTGCCGCATAATTTTCCAGGCTCAGTTCGGTGATATTGATCTGGACGGCAGCCGCCGGCTTCCCCAGCCGCTCCACGAGCGACTGGGTGATGTCGGCAACCAGCGCGGCTTTCTGCGCGCGCGTTACGGCACCTGCCAGACGGATATCAACGAACGGCATGGCGGATCAGGCTTCCTCATCCTCGAACCAGTGGGCGCGCGCAGCCATGATGATCTCATTGCCCTGCTCGTCCGACAGGCCATAGGACGCCAAAATGCCGCCCTTGTCCTCGGTGGTTTCGGTCTTGCGACGGCGCTGGTCGATGCGCTTCTTCTGCACCAGCTCGTCGGTGGCCAGATCCGCCAGATCGTCCAGCGTCTTGATGCCCGCCTTGCCCAGCGTGACCAGCATCGCTTCGGTCAGATGCGGCATGTCAGCCAGCGCATCCTCGACGCCCAGTGCCTGCCGCTCTTCACGCGAAGCCGCCTCGCGACGCTCCAGCGCTTCCAATGCGCGGTTCTGCAACTCGCCCGCCAGATCGTCGTCAAAGCCTTCGATCGAGGCCAGCTCGTCGATGCTGACATAGGCGACTTCTTCCAGCTCGCCAAAGCCTTCGGCCACCAGCAGCTGCGACAGCGTCTCGTCCACGTCCAGTTCGTTCTGGAACAGTTCGGACCGGGTCACAAATTCCTTCTGGCGCTTCTCGCTGGCGTCGGCTTCGGTCATGATGTCGATCGACTTGCCGGTCAGCTGGCTGGCGAGACGGACATTCTGACCGCGACGACCAATGGCCAGCGACAGCTGATCGTCGGGAACAACGACTTCGATCCGCTCTTCTTCCTCGTCGATCAGCACGCGGCTGACCTGGGCGGGCTGGAGCGCGTTGACCACGAAGGTCGCGGTATCTTCCGACCAGGGGATGATGTCGATCTTTTCGCCCTGCATTTCCTGCACGACGGCCTGCACGCGGCTGCCCTTCATGCCGACGCAGGCGCCGACCGGATCAATGCTCGAATCGCGGCTGATGACGCCGATCTTGGCGCGCGAACCCGGATCGCGGGCGGCGGCCATGATGGTGATGACGCCGTCGTAAATTTCGGGGACTTCCTGCGCGAACAGTTTTTTCATGAACTCAGGATGCGCGCGGCTCAGGAAAATCTGTGGCCCGCGATTTTCGCGGCGCACGTTCAGCACGACCGAACGGATGCGGTCGCCGACGCGGACGACTTCGCGCGGAATCTGCTGGTCGCGGCGGATGACGCCCTCGGCCCGGCCAAGGTTCACGACGACATGGCCGAATTCGACCGACTTGACGACGCCGGTGATGATCTCACCCACGCGGTCCTTGAATTCTTCATGCTGGCGCTCACGCTCGGCGTCGCGGACCTTCTGGAAGATCACCTGCTTGGCCGACTGCGCGTCGATGCGACCCAGATCGATGGGGGGCAGCGGATCGACGATGAAGTCGCCGACGACCGCACCCTTCTGGAGCTTTTCAGCCGCCTTGATATCGACCTGCTTGAAATAATCCTCGACCACATCGACCACTTCGACAACTCTCCACAAACGGAGATCGCCGCTGTCGGGGTCCAGCTTGGCGCGAATGTCATTCTCCGCGCCATAACGCGCACGCGCGGCGCGCTGGATCGCGTCCTCCATCGCCTCGATGACGATCGCCTTGTCGATCATCTTTTCGCTGGCCACCGAATTGGCGATGGCGATCAGTTCGGCCCGGTTGGCGGAAATGGCGTTGGCCATGGAAAGAACCCTTATCCTTCGGTTTCGATATCGTCCGCACCCTCGGCAGAGAGCGGCATGGTAGCATTAATCAGCGCGTCCGTCAGCACCAGCTTGGCGGTGTCGATCAGACCAAAGGGAATGACGACATTCCCGACCTTGGTATCCTTGAAGCCGATATCCTCGCCCTCGACCGCGCCCAGCACGCCCTTGAACGTCTTGCGGTTGTCGATCGCCTCGGTCACCGTGATCCGCGCCTCGAACCCGCCCCATTCGACAAAGTCGTGCAGGCGGGTGAGCGGACGGTCGATCCCCGGCGAACTGACCTCCAGCCGATAGGCTTCCTCGATCGGGTCGGTTTCGTCCAGCAGGTCCGACAGGCGGCGCGAGATCGTCATGCAATCCTCGATCACCAGTTGCCGTGTTTCCCGGCGCTCGGCCATGATCTGAAGCGTGCGCTCATCGCCCGACCCGAACAGCTTCACCCGCACAAGGTCAAAGCCCAAAGCCTTCACCTCCGGTTCGATCAGCGCAGTCAGTGCGGCGATGTCCGCCATGCAATCTCCAGAACAAATATAAGTTTGCCGCCGCCGCAGGCGGTGTGCCTGCGACCCTGACATGTTTGACGATGTAAGGAAGCAAGGGCGATATAGGTCGGGTGCGCAATATCTGCAACATTATTCGTGCCCGTTCATTCTACACCCAATTATCGCGTCCCGTTCGCCCTGAGCTTGTCGAAGGGTCGTTCTTTCTGGAGAAGAAGGGCGGGGCTTCGATACGCCTAGCCCGAACGGAGGATAGAATGCGCAATCCCCTCATAACCGCCCTGCCCCTCATCCTCATCGCCTGTTCGGCCGACAATGCCACCGGCCAGAATGCCGCCGACGCCACGGCTAGGCCGTTCAAGTCCTCCACCATCGCCGATTTCGATTCGCCCTGGGCCATGACTTTCCTGCCGGACGGCCGCACACTGGTGACGGAGAAAGCGGGCGAGATGATCCTGTTCGATCCCAAAAACGGCACCAAAATCCCGGTCGCGGGCATCCCCGCCGTCGACAGCGCAGGTCAGGGCGCGTTGATGGACGTCGTCCTCTCCCCCAGTTTCGCGCAGGACAAAGCCGTCTATTTCAGCTTTTCCGAAAGCCGCGACGGGGTGAAGGGTGTGGCACTGGCCAAGGGCAGCTTCGCGCAAGCCAGCGACGGCACTACGAAGCTCGACGGGGTGCAGGTCATCTTTCGCGCCAGCCCCTATGTCGAGGGGAACGGCCATTATTCCGGCCGCATCGCATTCTCGCCCGACGGCAAATATCTTTTCTTCACCAATGGCGAACGGCAGAAATTCGATCCGGCGCAAGACCCCAAGGCGACATTGGGCAAGGTGCTGCGCCTGAATCTGGACGGCACACCCGCAGCGGGCAATCCCTTGGCCGCGCAGGGCTTTCACCCCGCGGTCTGGTCCTATGGCCATCGCAACCTGCTGGGCATCGCTTTCGACAAGGATGGCCGCCTGTGGGAACAGGAAATGGGACCAAAGGGCGGGGACGAGGTCAACCTCATCAAGCCGGGTCTCAACTATGGCTATCCCAAAGTGTCCAACGGCAGCCATTATGACGGCCGCGCCATTCCCGATCATGCGCCCGGCGACGGATTTGAAGCCCCCAAGGTCAGTTGGAACCCGGTCATCTCGCCGGGTGGCCTGCTCTATTATTCCGGCGATCTCTTCCCGGCGTGGAAAGACTCGCTGTTCATCGGCGGCCTGTCCAGCAAGGCGCTGGTTCGGGTGAAGCTGGACGGCGACAAGGCCAGCAAGGCCGACCAGTGGGACATGGACGCCCGCATCCGCGAGGTCGAGCAAGGCCCGGACGGCGCGCTCTGGGTGCTGGAGGATGGCGACGACGGGTCGCAGGGGCGGTTGTTGAAGCTGACCCCTGCGGAGTGAAACGCCACAAGTTCGTCATGCTGACCCAGCATGACGACAGTATAATTACACCAACCGGCTCTGCTTGACCGCCGCTTCGATAAAGCTGGCGAACAGCGGATGTGGATCGAACGGCTTGGATTTCAGCTCCGGGTGGAACTGCACGCCGACAAACCAGGGATGGTCGGGCCGCTCGACGATTTCGGGCAGCGTGCCGTCGGGCGACATGCCGGAAAAGATGAGGCCGCCCTTTTCCAGTGGTTCGCGATAGCCCGCATTCACCTCATAGCGATGGCGGTGCCGCTCGCTAATCTCGTCCATGCCGTAAATGCCCGCGACCACGCTGTTGCCGGTCAGCTTCGCCGGATAAGCGCCCAGCCGCATCGTGCCGCCCAGATCGGTCTCGGCCGTCCGCTTCTGCAAACCTTCCGCGCTCATCCATTCGGTGATCAGGCCCACGACCGGCTCGGACGTTTCGCCAAATTCGGTGGTGGAGGCCGCCGCGATGCCCGCCGTATTCCGCGCGCCCTCGATGCAGGCCATCTGCATCCCCAGGCAAATGCCGAAGAAGGGCACATTGCGCTCACGCGCAAATTTGACGCTGGCGATCTTGCCTTCGGACCCGCGCACGCCAAAGCCGCCGGGGACCAAAATGCCGTGCATCGGCTCCAGAAAAGCGGCAACATCGTCGCCCTTCTCGAACAGTTCGGCGTCGATCCACTTGATCTTCACCTTCACCCGATTGGCAAAGCCGCCATGGGTCAGCGCTTCGTGCAGCGATTTATAGGCGTCAGGCAGGCCGACATATTTACCCACGACGCCGATCGTGACTTCGCCTTCTGGGTTCTGCTGCCGGTCCATGATATCGTCCCACCGCTCCAGCGACGGCACGGGCGCACCCTCGATACCGAAGGCGCGCAGCACTTCGGCATCCAGACCTTCGGCATGATATTGGGCCGGAACGCCATAGATGCTGCTGGCGTCGAGCGCGGGAATAACCGCTTCCGGGCGCACGTTGCAGAACAGCGCGATCTTGCGCCGTTCGCTTTCGGGCAGCGGATGTTCGCAGCGGCACAGCAATATGTCGGGCTGGATACCCAGCGACGTCAGTTCGCGGACGCTATGCTGGGTCGGCTTGGTCTTAAGCTCTCCCGCCGCCGCGATATAGGGCACCAACGTCACATGGACGAAGATCGACTGGCCGCGATCCAGATCATTATGCAGCTGGCGAATCGCCTCCATGAAGGGCAGCGATTCGATGTCGCCCACGGTCCCGCCAATTTCGCACAGCACGAAATCAATATCGTCGGCATCGGCCAGCGCGAACGCCTTGATCTCGTCGGTGACGTGCGGAATGACCTGCACCGTCGCGCCCAGATAGTCGCCGCGCCGCTCCTTGGTAATGATCGTCTGATAGACGCGGCCCTGCGTCACATTATCGCTTTGACGCGCGGAAACGCCGGTAAAGCGCTCATAATGGCCCAGGTCCAGATCCGTCTCCGCCCCGTCGTCGGTCACATAGACTTCGCCATGCTGATAGGGCGACATCGTGCCGGGATCGACGTTCAGATAGGGGTCGAACTTGCGAATTCGCACGCGATAGCCCCGCGCCTGCAACAGCGCTGCAAGGGATGCGGCCATAAGGCCTTTACCAAGCGAGGAGACCACGCCGCCGGTGATGAAAATATACCGCGTCATGGGAGAAGAGGCCTAGCCTTTCAGAACAACAAAGAGCAAGCGCGCGAATCCACGCACGCTTAAAAAATATTCGGGAATGTCGGTGAACAGTTTAGTTCGCGAGCGGAACCGCGCCGTTGCTGGCAGCATTGGCTGCACCCGCCAGCGGGTCAGCGCTGGTGGCAGGTGCGTTCTGCGTGACCGGTGCCTGCTTCACCAGCGATGTGTCGATATCGCTGGGCGCGTGACGCACCGACGCGATCACCGCCATGACAATGGACAGGGTGACAAAGATCGTCGCCAGCACCGTGGTCGACCGGGTCAGGAAATCCGCCGCGCCCCGCGCCGACATGAAGCCCGCCGGGCTGCCGCCCACGCCCAGCCCGCCGCCTTCCGACTTCTGCATCAGGATGACGGTAACCAGCAGGGCGGCGATGATTGCCTGCACGACGAGAAGGAATGTGAACATGCGACGGGTTCTGTCCGGAAATGGGGTGCGTTGCCGCGCACATAGCGATGAAGCGGCGCGGGGGCAACCATTGCGCGCGGCTGGTTTCAACTTGGGCACCGTGCAGCCAACTCATCCTCCCCCTGATGGGGAGGTGGCTGGCGAAGCCAGACGGAGGGGTGT
>NZ_CAVK010000051.1 GCF_000382885.1 Sphingobium indicum BiD32 | reverse complement strand
GACCGTACCCCTTGAAGGCCAATCGCGGCCAGATCGAAAAGGCGCTCGACGCGCCATCGGCGGCGCTGCGCTTCATCCTGCTCTATGGCCCCGACGAAGCGGCCAGCCAGGCGCTGGTCAAGCGGCTGGAGCGGGCGATGGGACCGGGGGCGGAGCGGGTGGACCTGGATGGGTCGACCCTGCGCGACGATCCGGCCCGCCTGTCGGACGAAGCCGCATCTTTCTCCATGTTCGGCGACAAGCGCTGGATTCGCGTCCATGGGATGGGCGAGGAATCGCTGCCCGGGCTGACCGCGCTGCTGGAGGCGGAAGCGGCGGGCAATCCGGTCATCGCGGTGGCAGGCGCGCTCAAGGCGACGTCCAAGCTGCTCAAGCTGGCGCTCGACCATCAGGGCGCGCTCGCCTTCGTCTCCTACCAGCCCGATGCGCGCGAGTCCGAGCAGATTGCCATCGGTATCGCGCGCGAAGGCGGATTGCGGCTGCCGGCCGAACTGGCGCGGCGGATCGTCGATCTGGCCAATGGCGATCGGGCGTTGATGAGCGGCGAGGTGGAGAAGCTGATCCTCTACCTCGACGCCGCGCCGGATCGTCCGCGCGAAGCGACGGCCGAAGCGCTGGATGCGCTGTCGGCCGACAATCCCGATACGGAGGTCGCGCCTCTGGTTAACGCCGTGCTGGGCGGTGACCTGAAGGCCATGCATCGCGAACTGACCAGCCTGTCGGAGGTTGGCGCGAGCATGGCGTCGGTCATCCGCCCGCTGCTGACCCGTGCGATGCTGCTGGCCAATATCCGCGCCGATTTCGACAGTAGCGGACGGCTGGAAGGCGCGGTCGAGGCGGCGGGCAAGGCGGTGTTCTGGAAGGAAAAGGGCGTGGTGACGCGGCAGGTGCGGCTGTGGGACGCGACCGGCATCGCCCGTGTCATTGCCCGGCTGGCGCAGGCCGAGCGCGCCACAAGGTCGGGTCGGGGGACCGGCGACCTGCTGGTGCGGCACGAATTGCTGACGATCGCCCGGCAGGCGGCGCGGGAACGATAGGCGGCGACAGGCGCTTTGACGGCTGGAAGGTGGTGACTTCACCATGATCCGTTCGTTTCGAGCG
>NZ_CAVK010000052.1 GCF_000382885.1 Sphingobium indicum BiD32 | reverse complement strand
TCCGACGGCCCTGCCGCCAATGCCTGCGTCGCGCCCAATGTGGCGAGAAGCGCCGTACTTGCGCCGGCCATCAATGCCGAACGCATTCTCCTGGAACCAGTAGACATTAGATGTCTCCCTTCTGAATGCATGGTGAAAAGAGGGAATTTCCGGCCGAATGGGGCCGGTCTCGGGAAGGCGCGTTCACCATGTCCGCGTCCCGAAATGTCGTGAGATTGCGACCTCGAGCAGGCCTGCGATCGAACGCCATTCGGCATCGACAGCGGCAAGCGCCTGGACGAGGCGGTTGTAACCAATGGAGGCAGGGATCGCGCAAAACAGCCCGACGGCCGTTGCGAGCAGTGCTTCGGCGATCCCCGGCGCGACCACGGCCAGCGACGTGTCCTGGCTCTGGCCGATCGCGAGGAAACTGCCCATGATCCCCCAGACCGTTCCGAAAAGTCCGATGAAAGGCGCCGACGTTCCAAGCGTCGCGAGCCAGCCGGTCCGGCCAGCGAGGCTGCGCCCCTCGCGCTGGATTGCCATTTCGGCGATCGAGACCACGCGCTCGCGAACCTGCTCATAGTCCCGGACGAGGTTTTCCGAGGACCAGCGCCACTCAACCTCGATCGCGCCGAGGATGCGCATGATCCGGCCTTCCGCCTCGTCGCTGAGATTGCGCAGTTCGTCCTGCGTGCCGATGCTTGTCAGCAGGCGCTTGACGCTGACCGCCCGGTGCCGCTCGAGAGAGAGCGCCCAGGCCCGGCCGATGATGATCGACCAGGACACGACCGACGCCAGCATCAGCAAGACGATGATCGCCTGAACCAGCCGATCCGCCTGAAGGAAGATGTGGAACGGCGAGGATGGCGATGCCAGCCAGTCGAAGGTCACGAGACTCTCCTTTGCAGCAGGATCATCAGCTCAGCGCTTCACGATCGCGCGGATGAAGGTGTCGATGTCGGGGAGGCCGGTGATGGCGATGCGTTCGGTGCGCTGGAAAGCCTTGAGCGCGTCGGTGAATGCGGCGGATGGTGCGCCATTGGCCGCGCCCTTGAAGAGCTGCCTGGCGATCAGCGCGGCCTGCAGACGCTTCAGGCTGTCCTGATGGATCGAGACGGTCTTGCCATCGGCCGAAACCTGAACGAGCGGCGACGCTGCGGTCTGCCGGAGCGGCCTGATCGCGGTGACGGCACTGCTCGCGGCGTTTTCGAGCAGCATCTGCGGATTGCTGCGGCAGACGACGGCGACGACGTTCGGGAAATCGACGCCAGGCTCGGTCGGAATGATGTCATAGGCGTCCGGGACAAGCCGGTTATGTGCGGTCGCATAGCCAAGCAGCCAGTTGCCGTAGCGGGTGAACTCTTCGGGCTTGGCGAGGGCGGCGACATAGGTCGCGCAGGTCTGGGATCCGATACCGCGAATGGCAAAGCTACCATTGGCGTCAGCGGCCTGCGCGACTCCCGCCCCAAGGCAGGCGCCGGCCGCAAGGGCGAAGGAGAGAAGCGCGTGGCGCGCAAGACAAGCGGACATCGAATTTCCAATCTATGAACTGAGCGGCATCGGTCGGTCCGGAGACGAGGAGCGATGCACTGGTAAAATCCTGCCCGGGGAAGTCCCCCGCGCCCGATCGGACGCGGGGGCACACCCGGAAATTGGCAGCGGTGGCAAGTGCTGCCGGTCGGTATGGGGGTTCCCGGGCATCCCGGCGCCCCAGGGGAGGCGCGCCGGAATTCCTTGGCTTTAGTGAGCCACGGTGACGTTCACGTTGTTCCCACCGATGGTGAGCGTGTTCGTCGCGCTGTTGCCGTAGGCCGCCGATGCCAGCGCATTGCCGTTGATCGACAGGCTGGCATTGGTCACGCCGCCAGTGTTGCCGGTGCCGCTGGCCACAGCATTGATCGCGAGCGCACCGGAGGTGACGCCGGAGCTGGCGTTGATCGCCCCGGTATTGCTCTGGTTGCTGGCAATTGCCGTGGTCGTCGGCGTCGTGCCCGTGGCCGGGCTGTTGAGCGCGGTCAGGGTCAGCGAGTTGGTCGCGGCGTTGCCATAGGCCACCGAGACCGCGCTGTTGCCGTTCACGGTCACCGCCGAATTGGTCACCGAAGGCGCCGTTCCGAGGTTGTTGAACGAGGCGCCGTAAGTGACGTTCGCCGCTGCCGTGACGCCGCCGTTGTTCACCTGCTCATTGAGGACAGCGAAGCTTGCCGAGACGCTGTCCGCGCGGGACGAGGTCAGCGTTGCAGCACCACCCGTGCTGGTGTTGGCAAAGCTGGTCGCCGACGCCGAGAGCGCATTGGTGGCATTGTTACCGCCGGCACGCGCCGTGGTGGCATTGCTGTTGAGCGCCACCGAACTCGTATCGAGCGGGCTCGGGTCGCTCGCCGTGGCCCCATCATAGCCGGCCACGACAACATCGGCCTTGGTCGTGGCGTTCGCCGTGACCGTAGCGCTGCTAACCTGCTGGTTGATGACCCCAGCCGAAGCGCTGTCCGAATTGGCCGACAGGGTCAGCGTATTCGTCGAGCGATTCGAGAGCGCGGTCGAGCTGGTGGCGTTGCCGCTGAGATCGACCGTGCTCTGGTTGATGCCGTTGGAAACGAACTGGCTCTGGCCTGTCGCACCGCCGTCATTGTTCCACAGGTTGGTCGCCGCCGCCGCGGTGACGGTGACATTCGAATTCACCGACTGGGCGTTGTTCACGACATAATCAGCAGCCGACGTATAGTTGCCCGACGAACCGGAAAGCGAAGCGTTGGCACCATAATTCGATCCACTCACCGTGGTTGACACCAGGCTCGTATCAGCCGCCACGGTCATGCTGTTGCTCGCAGCATTGACCGTCGAGGAGGCGACGTTGCTGTTGTCGTCTAGCGACAAGGTCGAGGAGCTGTTCGCGGCGGGCGCCGCAATAGTCATCGTCGATGCCGCACCAAATGTTACGGTTGTAGATGCCGATTGCTTCGAAAGCAGCGCACCATTGGTGGATACGCTACCGCCGCTCAGCGACACGCTGTTGGCGGCACTGTTACCAGCGGTCGTCGCCGATTGCGCATTGTCTGAAACTGATAGCGTGCTGCCGGTAATATCACTGGTGTCATCCACCGCCCCGGGAGCGCCAGCGCCCAGCGTCGCGATATTGTATGTGCCGGTAACAGTCGTCGTTTCCGAACCGCTGACCGCCTGGATGTTGGCAAGAGCATGATCCGCCGTTGCATAGGCCGCCGGTCCGGTGCCCGCGTTCGGTGCTGCTGTCGCGCCGACCGTCGTGTCCGAAGCCGCCAGAGCGCTGCTGCCGGTCACCTTGATGCTATTGCTTGCAGCGTTGCCGGTGGTCGCGCCGGAGAGGACGTTGCCGTCTACGAGAACACTGCTGTTCGCGATATCCCGGCCGACGGTGACATTGGCGCCACTGAAGTCGGAGATGGTCGCGGTGAGCGCACCCGAACTCGTCTGGTTGTTGGCCAGAGCCGAGGTGGTCGAGACGTTCGTCGCATCGAGCGCGACGCTGTTGGTGCCGGCGTTGCCGGTAACCGTCGAGCTTTCCGCATTGTTCGACACCGACACCGTACTGGTGCTGACATCGCTCAAACTTGGGCTGGCAACTCCGGTCGCCGACACACCGAATAGGGCGCCAACCGTGCTGGACAATGCGCCGGTGTTGGTCTGGCCGCTGGATACGGCCATATCCGCTGCGGCCGTACCGGTGACATTCGCTGTCGCCTGCGACGAATTGCTCACCCCATTGCCACGGGTCAGATTGGTAGCCATCGCCGACAGCGTATTGGTTGCGCTGTTGCCGCGTGCCGATCCGCTCGTGCTGTTGCCATCCACCGTCACGCTGCTGCCGGTGATATCATTGCCGACCGTGACGATCACACCGCCGGTCGATGGCGTACCTGCTGAACCTCCGCTGTTATAGGACGCAGCGATAGAGGGATTGTTCGCTCCCTGCCCGGTCGCTTGGACAACGATGTTGCCGCCCGACAGGGTGAAGGTGAAGCCCGCACCGTATTGTGCGGTGAGCGCGGTAACCTCATCAGCCGTATGGCCGCCATCCGTGGTAGCACCGTTGAACGTGTACGGACCCGACCCCGTGTTTCCGGTCGAAGTGAACGTGAAGTTGTGCGTCGTCGGCGCCGTGGCCGCGGTGCCCGCCTTACCGATCAGCACGGCAGCGGTGCCGTTCATCACCTGATCGTTGGCAACGGCAGCACTGGTCCCGAGATTGGTCCCCGACAACGTGATCGCGTTCCCACTGCCGAGTGTCGCGTTGCCCGCTGCATTGGCTGCCAGGCTGTTGCCGTCCGAGGCCACGCTCGAGCTGGTCAGGCTGCCGCTGATCGCGGTGCTGACATCGGTGCTCTTGGTCTGACTGGTGAAGGCATCGGTCAAACCGGCCCGCACGCTGGTACCCGAAGCGACCGATTGCTCGTTGGCCACGGCGAAGGCGGCATTGGCGGTTGCGACGCTGCCGCTGACGCCTGCCGCAGGCGCTTCCGTGCCAAGCGTGCTGATGGTGGTGGCCGAGGCGGTGATGGCGTTGCCGCCCCGGTTGGCCGCCGCATCGGCGAGCACGCTGTTGTTCGACGCCGTGATCGCCGAGCTGCCCGTCACATCGCCGGTGATCGCGTTGGAAACGATCGGGCCGTCCGAGCCCGCGCCGCCGACCTGCGCCACGATCGTCTGCGTGCCGGTGGCGACGGTCACATCCTGCTGCGAGGCGATTGCCGCGACCGTGCCGGAGGACGGCGACGCCAGGCTCCCCGTCGCGATGCTGTTGGCATCGATCGTGGTCGCGTTCGAAACCTCGTTGCCGCGCGCCAGAGCGCGAGCCGAGTTGCTGTCATTGGACAGCGTCGAGCCAGTCACATTACCGGTGATTGAGGCGAGATAGCCAGCGGTGCCGGCCGCGTCGTCCACCAAAGCAGTGACAGTCTTGGCGCCGGCGCTGGTAACCGCCAGTTC
>NZ_CAVK010000053.1 GCF_000382885.1 Sphingobium indicum BiD32 | reverse complement strand
CCCCCACAGGCCTGCGGCGGCCCCGCCTCCAGGCGGGGCCGAAAGCCTGCAGCGACGCTGGACGGCGGTCAGTCTGAACCGCCGCCCGGTCCTGATTTTTTCTGCCGCGCGATGAATTTCTGAACGGCAGGATGCATGGACTCGTAGAGTGCGGGTTCGGAATCGCGGGTCCATTTATCGTTGAAGACCAGAGGCTCGTTCCGCTTCCAGGCATCGATGTCATAGCCTTCGGCGCGCAGGGCGGCCTCTGCGACGTCCGATAGCTCGAGTTCAGCGGGCTTCATGTGCGCGAACATGATGGTCGGCACCGCTTCTGCCGATTGCAGACGGTAGCCGCGGCTGTTCGCGCGCAAGACCGCCTTGGGCTTGTTATATCCCGCCGCAACCTCACGGCGGATCGTGTCATAGGTCATGACCGTGAGATCGCGTTCAGCGCCATAGCTGGCGAGACGCATTTTGCGTGCATCATGATGCTCGAATTCTGCCGAGCGACCGATCACCAGCACATAGCGGACCGATAGCCGGTGCTGCGCCATCGGCGCAGGCACCATCAGCGGCCGCAGCTTGTCACGCAGTCGATCCGGGTGCTGGCTGACATAGTCGCGCCACACGTCGATCTGTGCGACCGCATCGTTGAATTCGGTACTGAAAGCTTCGTTCTTGCTGGATTTCTTGAAGATGGGCTTGCTGCTGTCTTCCAGTTCCACCAGCACCAGTCGCCACTCGATGCTCGACTTGGTGAGATAGGCGTAGTCGGTTGACCTTTCGCCTATAGGAAACTTGGCGATCACGCTGTTCATGTGAACGCGATGGTTGAGGATGTCCGGCGTCGGCATGAACCGCGTGTTCGCCTCGAAGAACGCCTGGACGGCATTCTCATTTGCTTTGGGCGTCGCGATCAGGTCATCGAATTCAGCGAGCCTGGCTTCAAGCTCGCAAGATAATGATTTCGGCAAGCCCATCGTCTCCCTGAATTGATCATGCAATCATCCTGAATCTGTACGCGGATAGCGCAAGCGCTGACCATCAGATTCTGCGTGCCATCAGCGAGCAACCGGGCGGCGCGGCACGGAACCTGTCGAAGCAGAAGCCCAACCTCGCTCGTATGTCGGCGCTGATCCCTGTGGCCGAAGCCCGGCCTCCTTCAATCAACCCGTAAAGGGTCCGCTACGCAAGCGTGCGGCCGCTTGGGGCGAGCCCCGGCGCGGTGATTGCGGCCTGGCCCCGGCCTGCGGGGCACCTGTCGAGCGGAGGATGGTCTTCCGCTCCCACGACAGGAGTTCAGTCCATGCCGCTCAAGACCGCCCAGTCGCTCGCCTGGAACCTCGCCAAGACGCTGATGACGATCATGGTCATCGTGCGGACCGGCAACGGCTACGCGGTGATGCCCTGGGACGAGTTCGACGGCAATCCGGCCGAACTGGTGCACGAATATGATCCCTTTCCCTCCTGATCGGAAAGACGATCCCGCCTTTGCGAAGCGGCGCAATATCTGTTTCGCTTCGCTCTTTCCGGCGCTATATTGCTTTGGCAAGACAAGCGCTGTGGAGGTGGTGGCGGGCGCGTCCGACGATCATTCGTCATGCAAAGGACGCCTCTCATGACCATCTTTCTCGTTCTCGGCCTGTTTGCCGGTCTCTATATGCTCTGGTTGCTCTTCAGCCTCGCCGTCTATGCGCTGCCGCTCTACGCCGGCATCGGCCTTGCCTTCTGGATGCACGGAGCCGGCTTCGGTTATGCGCCATCGATCCTGGGCGGCTTTGTGGCCGGTTTCGCGACGCTGTTCGCCGGACAGTTGCTCTTCGTGCTGTCGGGCTCGCCGCTGCTGCGCCTCGCTCTCGTGCTTCTCTTCGTCCTGCCAGCGGGCATTGCCGGCTATCAGGCCGTCCATGGTGTTTTCGGCCTTGCGATCGATCCCGGTGCGACGCTTACCATCCTGAGCGGTCTGGGCGCCACCCTGATCGCGGGCACGACCTGGACCCGGCTGACCGGCTTCGAGCCTGCCGGGCAGGTTCAGCAGCCGATGGCGCCATCGCTTCCCGCCGCCGAATAAGCGCGGCGTGAGACAACGCGAAGTGGATCGCCGCCAGGTGCGATGGGACGGTCATCGGCTGGATGCCCGGCGGCAGGCCTGACGTCCCCCACATATCTGCGATAGCGCCGCGACAGGCAGCCCTGTCCATTGCGAAGGAAGGCACACCCGATGCGCCGGGCTCGTTCTATACCCATGGCCGCCCAACCTCCTGATGCCGGAATCGCCAGCCTGTTCCCCGTTTTTGCCCGCCCGCACCAAAGCGGCCTCGGTTCGATGCGCGTCATGCCGACAGAATCGCGTACCGCTCGACGGGCTTGCCGCAACGGCCGCCTGCCCATTTTCTTCCCCCGGCGTGCCGCCGTTCCTCGCGAACCCAAGAAAACGGGCGGTCGGCCGTCCTCCGCTTTGCTGCGGGCCGAAGGCTGCGGCGCCCGTCGCCTGTCGGCTCCCCTTGCGCATCGAGGCCGCGATGGTCGCGGGCTCGAAGCAAAAGGAAGACAGGCAATGGCAAAGATCGGCAGCTTCAAGAAGGTTTCGGGCGAACTCAAGGGCGATATCGTCACGCTCGGGCTTCAGGCCAAGGCGGTTCGCTTCGTCCCGGACAGCGAGGCCAGCGGCAACGCGCCCAGCCACCGCATCTATGTGGGAGACGCCGAGATCGGCGCTGCCTGGGAAAAGCGGACCAGTGATGATCGTCCCTATCTCTCGGTCAAGCTCGACGATCCCAGCTTCGTCGCCCCGATCTTCGCGCAGCTCTTTCACGCCGAGGATGGCACCTTTGATCTGGTCTGGAACCGGCCCACCCGCCGCGCGCGGGACTGAGCCGGACAGGGCGTCACCCGGTGCGAACCGGGTGACGCCGCTGCCTGCGGCACGAAGGCTGGCAGGATCGCGCCAAGGGTCAATCGTCGGGTCGAACGAGATCCATATGACTGACGCCCAGCGCGCGCGACAGTTCGTAGAGGGTGATGACGGTCGGGTTGCGCCGTCCGCGCTCGAGGCTGCTCAGATATTGTTGACTGAATCCCGAGCGTGCCTCCACCTCCTCCTGCGTCAGGCCTTTCTCCCGACGCAGGCGGGCGAAGTTCCGGCCGACCAATATGCGCATGTCCATGCACCTATGGATCGGAAATTACATACTATAAGTTTATGAACTATAGTATGTAATGGCAGTCGGGAGCGAGGCGAATGTTTTTGTCGATGACGGGAGATAGCCGGACTGCGCTGCGCGATTTCAGACTGCCCGGTCCTTACCGGGCTCGCTTCCCGGCGGCCGTTCGACTCGGCATGGTCATGGCAGACGTTCGCCACGCTACCGTCGCCGGCTGCCCATCCGGAGGCATCGCGGACATAACCCGTTCTAAACCCGCGCAAACCATCTGTCGGACAAAGAGTCGTCCAGCCGCTCGCACGGCGCTAAACAGGACCGATCCAAAATGGATGGTTTGTGAGGGCGACAAACTGGCCTGCGCCTCGCCGTGTCCGATGCGGTGACCGGCGTCAGGCTTGAGGTGAGGAAAGGATGCTTGCGCATGACGATCGAACCCTTCGAGGATGTTCCACCTGGTGGTGACCTGCTCACCGCTTACGATCTGGCGCATCTTGCAACCTATATCCATCTGCTCGATGCCGAGAAGGCGCCGGAAAACCCCTGGCGGCAGGCTGTCGCCAGTCTGTTCGGGATCGACGCGGCACGCGACCCTGGCCGGGCGCGACAGGTCTATGAGTCGCATCTCGACCGTGCCCGCTGGATGGCCGAAGTGGGCTACCGGCAACTCGCCGAGCGCGAATTGCAGCGGCGCGACTCGCCCGGCAAGGACTGACAAAGACCGTCCCGGTGCGCCGATGACGCCGCACGGCGCATTATTCGCGTGGCGCTGGCCGCGATAGCCTGTCTTCCCAAAAAGATAAGGGAGAGGACCATGTCGCCAGCCGACGTCTGGCGCGCGAGTGAACCCGCGCGTCTTCCCGACAATGCCGATATCGGCATCGCCGCCTTCGAGTTCCTGCGGCGTAATCCTGCTTACAACCATGATTTCGATCAAATCGCCCGTCGGAAAAACCCTGATCGAAAGGAGGAAGCTTTCACCGCCCAGCGGTGGGGGCTGCGATTTCCTGGTCGATCCTGACCGACCCGCTCCGCCGGAAAGGGTGATCTGGCGCGCTGACGTGAACCGCTTCACGGTGCTGATCGGTCCCGCGCCGACGCATTTTGAGGGAGCCCGCCTGATCGAACTGGCCAGCATGCCGGCCCTGTCGGTCATCGAGCAGGGCGACGATGGCACCCATGCCGTCCTGGGGCAGCGCGAGACGATCACCCATCTGCGCATCGAACCGGACGCACAGCGCTGGGGGAGCATAATGTTGCCACTTGAACCCCATCAACGCACCCGCGCTCGGGCCGCCCAATGGCTGCTCACGCGGCTCGGCGGAGAAACGCGTGAGCCGTCCCCCGAAGCCCTGTGGGATACGCTGACAAGACGATCGCATCTACACATCCTCCTGCGGCTCCTCGACGGGACGCGCGCAGGCATTCCATTGCGGGAACTCGCCGCACATCTCGTCGATCCCGACATCAGGGCCATGTCGGCGGCCGCCTGGGTCGATAGCGCCGAACGCAAGCGTCTGCGTCGCTGGCTTGCCGAAGCCATGCGACTTGTTGACGGACAATATCGCAACTTGCTGGGCGGCCCATAGGGACATTTTTTCTTTTTCTGCCTGTCCCTTCTTTGACGCCATCGTGCTCGCCAATCCTGCCCTCCTCATCGCCGGTCAGCGCTGCTGCTGCCGGCCCTTGTCAGGAGGACGCCCATGGAGCCGCAGCAACCCGCCGCTCGCCCACGCTATCTTGCCGAAGCCGATCCGGCCGCGATCGTGCGCCCGCGCTATCTGAAAACCCCCGACGCCGCGACGCACCTCGGCCTGTCGCCGCGCACGCTCGAAAAGCATCGCTGCTATGGCACCGGGCCGGTCTATCGTCGCCTCGGCGGCCGGATCGTCTATGCGATCGACGATCTCGATGCCTGGGCAGCGCGCGGCACCCGCAAATCGACCTCCGATCCGGGGACCGGCACTGTCCTGCCCGCGCAGCGCCGGTTCAAGCAGGTCTGAACGGCCATGTCGCTTCGTGTCCGTCCCGATCCCGGCGAACGCGCCCAGCTCGACCTGTTCCGGTCGAGTCCAGGCGAGATCGCGCCGCGTGATGCGCAGGATCTCATGTCCTGGCCGTTCTTCAGCCTGTCCAAATCCCGCCGCGCCACGCCGATCGACTTCCGCATGGGCGAGACGTGGATCTCGGTCGAAGCCGTGCCCGATCATGGCATGGCGACCATCTGGGACGCCGATATCCTGATCTGGGCGGCGAGCCAGCTGATCGAGGCGCGCGATGCCGGGCGGGCCACGTCGCGGCTCATGTCCGCGACACCGCATGCGATCCTGACCTTCATCGGCCGCGGCACGGGCCGCGACAATTATGATCGCCTGAAGGCCGCGCTCGACCGCCTGCAATCGACCACTGTCGCCACCTCGATCCGCCAGCAGCATCAACGCCGCCGCCATCGCTTCTCCTGGATCAACGAGTGGCAGGAGCGGCTCGATGGCCAGGGACGCCCGCTCGGGATCGAGTTGATTCTGCCCGACTGGTTCTACGCCGGCGTGCTTGATCGGGCGCTTGTCCTGACCATCGACCGCGCCTATTTTGCGCTGACCGGCGGCCTTGAGCGCTGGCTCTACCGCATCGTGCGCAAGCACGGCGGTCGGCAGGCTGCGGGCTGGAGTTTCGATTTCGAGCATCTCCATCTGAAGTCGGGCGTGCTCTCGCCGCGCAAGCGCTTCGCGTTCGAATTGCGCGCTATCGTGCAGCGCCAATCGCTTCCAGGCTACCGCCTCTCGATTGATCACGGCTTTGGCAAGGAGCGGCTCGCCTTCGCGCCGATCCCCCTCGATCCGCTCGACGTGGCGATGCGCCGCCTCAAGCTTCCAGCCTGTGGATAAGCGCCATGGGACTCGTCCTATCAGGAACCGCCGGACTCGTCCTATCGGGAACCCGAGAGTCGTCCTATCAGGAACCGCGATGCGCCGGAAACCCGCAGAAATCCGCGCGAAATCGGCTCCCCTCTAACCATCCTAATAGAGAAGAATATTTCATATTCTTCCTAACCGGCCGCGCGCCTGTGGAAAAACCGGCCCACAAGTGGTGGACAGGCGGTGCAGCACAGACGGCTTCCCGGTCTGATCCCATCGTCTGGACCGGCCATGTCGGCGACCGTTCGCAGGCTCAAGCTGTCGATGAGGCCTGCCGCATCGATAACCGGCGCACTCTTGGCGGCAAGATCGACGCCGAGGTGCTGCGCCGCGCGAGCGCGCATATCGCCGCCGTCCTGCGCTTCGGTGACGCGCCAGCCGCATCTCCTCTTCCATCCTCTCCTCTTGCCGGAGACTTGCCATGACCCAGTCGCCGCTCGGCGAACGCGTGCCTTCGAGCATCGCCGCTCCGCTTCGCCATGACCACACCGAGATCGAGCTGATCTGGATCGAGAAACGTCTCGAGTACTGGATCCGCTTCGGCCGGATCTCCGGTGAGCGCATCCTCACGCGCAAAACGCGCATCCTTTCCTTCCGGCCCGATGCCGTCATCGCCTTCGTGCGCTGGTCGGCCAATGACTATGGCACCGTCCATTCGCGCATCGACATCCTGCGCGCGGTCCGCAGCCGTGAGCCCTATACGACCGTGCCGTTCGTGCGGCCGGGTGGCGAACTGCTGCTCTCGATCCAGGGCTGGCCGAGAGTCCGCTCGGTGATCGAAGCGATCGACCAGGTGGAATCCGTGGGGCTCGATCCGTGCGATATTGCGCCCGACCATTGGCGCCATGTCCACAACCGGCTGAGTGCGGGCGAGCCGTTCCGCGCCTATACGGCGGAGCGCCACCAAGCCTGGCTCAAGCGCAAGGCGCTCGGGCAATGAGCCGGCTTCCGCTCTCGCATTATGTGCCGCATCTGACCGGCGTGGCGATCGGCATGGCGCTGAGCACGCTCATCCTGCCCATGCCCAAACTGCTGCTCTGGAATGCCAGCGCGAGCGCACCGACTGGGCTCTATGCGATCAATCCGCTGCGCAAACCGGCGGTCGGCGACATGGTCGCCGTCACGCCGCCACTGGCGCTCGGCCGGATCATGGCGCAGCGCCATTATCTGCCCATCGGCGTGCCGCTCCTCAAACATGTCGCCGCGCGTCCCGGTGCGCTGATCTGCCGCCGCGATACGGCGGTGACGATCGACGGGCGCCGCGTCGCGATGGCCAGGCCCGCCGACAGCCATGGCAGACCCTTGCCAGTCTGGCGCGGTTGCCGCGTGCTGCGCGATGGCGAGCTGTTCCTGCTCAACCCGGCTCCCGACAGTTTCGACGGACGCTATTTCGGAGCCGTTCCGGCCACGGGGCTGCTTGGGCGCGCGACGCCGATCCTCACCCGCGACACGCCGCACACGCCGCTGCGCTGGCGTGGCGGCCGCGCATGTTCTGCGCATTCCATCACCCCTGAAGGAGACGTTCCATGCAGATAGGTTGCTTTGAACAGTCTGGCGACGGTTTCGTCGGTCGTTTGCCGACGCTCACGCTCGACGTACCGCTACGGCTCGTGCCGACCGGCTTTACCGGGCATGGCCGAGCGCCAGATTGGCGTGTCCATCTCGCTGACGACGGCGCGCCTGAAGGCATTGGACTGGAAGTAGGATCGGGCTGGAATCATGATGGCAAGGCAGGTGGTTTCATCACCGTCCAGCTCGATTGTCCGTCCTTTCCGCGCCCGGTTCGCGCCAATCTTCTGCGCTCCCACCGCGATGACGAAGCGCATGTCCTGCTCTGGTCGCCGCGTCTGCGGCGACCCAATGCGGAGCAGGCATGATGCGTATCCGTTTCGCGCCGCGTCCTCACCGCCGAGCCTTTCGCCGTGCTGTCGCTTCGGCGTTTGCCGGTAGCGCCGCCTTCCTCTTCCCGGCCCTCTTGCTGCTGTCCCCGGACGCCGCCGTCGCGCAGGTCACGACCGTCGCCGGGCATCCCTATTCCGGCCACGTCACCGAGGCGGCGCAACGCTTCGGCATCCCGGAAGCATGGATCTGGGCCGTGATGCGCGTTGAGAGCAATGGCGATCCGGGGGCAATCTCACGCGTCGGCGCCATGGGTTTGATGCAACTCATGCCGGCGACCTGGGCGATGATGACCATGCGCTATGGTCTGGGCGATAATGCATGGGATGCGCGCGCCAATATTCTTGGCGGTGCTGCCTATCTGCGCGAAATGGTCGACCGCTATGGCGATCTCTCCGCCGCGCTCGCCGCCTACAATGCCGGGCCGGGCCGCGTCGATGACTGGCGCACGCGCGGTCGCGCTTTGCCCGCCGAGACCATTGCCTATGTCGCAAAGATCGCGCCGATGGTCGGCACGTCCGCCGTCGCTGCGCCCGCCGGTCTGTCTGCCGGATCGCGCGCGCCGATCGCACCGGTCGCGCCGTCCTGGCGCAGCGCGACGTTGTTCGTGCTGCGCGGCAACGGCGAACCGGACCGCGACGAAGCGGCATCGGGCGCTACGTCGCCCGCGCCGACCGAGCGGCTGGTCGCCGTCCCCTCTGCGCCGCCTGCCATGCGGTCTTCGCGCGCCGCCATCCCCGCTGCGCATGGGCTGTTCGCGCCTGTGTCCGGGAGCAGCGAGCAATGAGCCGCGCTGGCGTTCGTCGGCGTCTTTCAGCGCAGGATGGAAAGCGCTGGAAAGGAAGGCAAGTCACAGGAATCGAAAGAAAAAAGGGATGGCGAGATAAAAAGGACGCCACCTGTGGGGCGTCATGTGGTTGGGATTGTGGGATTTTTCCGGGTGGCACGGTATTGCCCCGGGTGGCGCGTTTTCGGAATTATCGCGTTAATTCAAAGCGTCAGCGGGTGGCACTGCGATCTGCGAGGCCCTTATGATCATCGGCGACGATGATTTCGAGGTGCGACCGGGAAGGAGTGGGGACGCGGGCAGGGGGGTAGGGCGCAAGGCTCAGAGTCTCGCGGCCCAGGTGAAGCGTGCGGCCGCGAAGGCGGGCTACAGCCGCAAAGGACCGTCGCGGGGGCGTGGGACCGGGCGCCATGGCCGCGGCCGTATCGCTCGCCTCAATGCACGCTCGCCCGCCAACGCCCGCCGCGTCGTCATCAAGGCCCGCGTCGTGCGCCATCGCGGCAGCCGCTATCGCTCGGCGCCGCTCGCCCGGCATATCGCTTATCTCAAACGCGATGGCGTCACCCGCGACGGGCATGATGCCAGTCTGTTCGACGCCCGTGGCGATGCCGCAGACGGCAAGGCCTTTGCCGACGCCTGCGAACAGGACCGGCATCATTTCCGCTTCATCGTCAGCCCGGAGGACGCCGGCGACATGGCCGACCTCCGCGCCTTCACCCGCGAGCTGATGGACGACATGGCGCGCGATCTCGGCACCCGGCTGGATTGGGTCGCGGTCGATCACTGGAACACCGACAATCCCCATATCCATGTCCTCCTGCGCGGGGTGGACGACACGGGCGCCGATCTCGTCATTGACCGCGATTATATCCGCGAGGGGCTGCGCGATCGGGCGCAGGCCCGCGTCACTCTGGAACTGGGGCCGCGCAGCGAGCAGGAGATCAGGACCGCACTCGAACGCGAGGTCGACGCAGATCGCTGGACCAGCCTCGATCGCCGGCTGGAGCGCATGGCCCAGGAGATGGCGGGCACCGTCGATCTGCGGCCGCAAACTGGCGATGATCCGGAGATGCATCGGCTCCTGATCGGACGGGCGCAGAAGCTTGAACGGCTGGGTCTCGCCAATAATCAGGGGCCGGCAGTCTGGACGCTCCGCGCCGACGCGGAGCAGACCTTGCGCGATCTCTCGATCCGCACCGACATCATTAAGACCATGCATCGGGCGATGCAGGGGCAGGCCCGCGCGCTCGATCCCGCCAGCATCGCCTTGCATCAGACGACGCCTGCCGATCCGATCATCGGTCGCCTTGTCGAGCGCGGCCTTCATGACGAGCTGGCCGGCTCGGCCTATGCCATGATCGATGGCGCGGACGGCCGCACCCATCATCTGCGCTTCGGCGACATCGACATGACCGGTGACGCCAAAGCCGGTGCGATTGTTGAGACACGGGTCTGGCAGGACGCGAAAGGCAACAGCCGGCTGTCGCTGGCGACGCGCTCCGACCTCACGCTGGCCGAACAGGTGCAAGCGCCGGGTGCTACCTGGCTCGACCGTCAGCTCATCGCGCGCGAGTCCGTCGCGACCGGCAACGGGTTCGGGCAGGAGATTCGCGACGCGATGGACGCGCGCGCCCGCCATCTCGAAACCCAGGGGCTCGCCCAGCGGCGCGGGACCGGTTTCCTGTTCGCGCGTGATCTGATCGCGACGCTTCGCGAGAAGGAGATCGAGCAGCAGATCGACGCCATCGCGCAGCGGACCGGCCTTGCCCATCGCCCTTCGGGAGCAGGCGACTATGTAAGCGGCGTCTATCGCGAGCGCGTCACTCTGGCTTCGGGGCGCTTCGCCATGATCGATGACGCGGTGGGCTTCCAGCTCGTGCCCTGGCGGCCCGCGCTCGATCCGCATCTGGGCCAGCATATCACCGGCACCATGCAGCCCGGTGGCGGCGTGGACTGGTCGCTCGGGCGCGGTCGGGGGATCGGACTATGATCCGGTTTTCAACCGGCGATCGCCCGGACCGTCTCGATTGGCAGGACCAGCGTCAACTCACCCAGCGGCGAGCGGCAGAAGCCATAGCGTTCGTAGAAGGACGCAGCCGCATCGTCGATTGCATGGACGATGACGGCGCGCGCGCCCGCGATGCCCGACGCGGCAAGACAGCGGCGCAAGGCGTCGGCGAGGAGATCGGCGCCAAGACCCATTCCTTGCCACTGGGCGTCGACCGCGAGGCGCGCGATCAGCAGCAAGGGCACCCTGTCCGGCTGACCCTTGCGCGGCTTCGCGCTGGGCAGAACCGCCCGATGCTCCTGGGCTGTGGTGATCGTGTAATAGCCGACCACGCGCTGCGGCTCGTCGTGCGCGCAGATCACATAGGTTCGCGCCGAGAGACCCTCGCTTGTCAGCGCCCGCTCACGCAGCCATTGGTCCAGCGCCTCATGGGCCTGGCACGAAAAGTCGGCAACCAGATGATCGGCACGCAGCGGCACCGGCGCAGTGACCAATGGTTGCGGCATATAATCCCCGCGTTATCGCTTCAGCGATCCCAGGCGGGCTTGCGCGCGATCAGTTCGACGAGCTTCGACGAGGGCGCAGGCGGCGCATCGAGCAGCGCCACAAAGGCCTCATGGGCTTCATCGTCGAGAAAAAAGCTGCGCTGGTCGAGCAAGGCATTCTCCGCTTCGCGGCGCGCGCTCTCCAGCATAAACTCGGAGAGCTTCTGCCCGCGCATCGCCGCCGCGTGATTGAGCAGCGCCTTGGTGCCGGCCATCGCCCGGATCTGGATCACATCGTCCTTGCGCGCCGTCCGCGCGCTCTCGTGCCGCTCTGCCCGCGCCATCATCTTTGTCCTTCATCGCCGCACCGATCACGGCATTGTCATGACAATATCCATACATTTTTCTCGCCAAAAGGTTCAGCCATGACCTTGCCTCCAAACGCCACGGATGGCGTCGCCAACGCTTCTCAGGTCGGCGGTGGCGTGGAAATACGGGCAAATCTTGACTTTTGGATAACTGTGGACCATTTGAACGGAAGCAACGCTAATCGCTGTCCCGATTCGTCGGGCAGCAAATCCTATGGCCACCTAACGGTGGCCATAGCTGTTTTAGGGGTTCGTCATTGCACATTTTGTACGTCGACGAATCCGGGGATCTTGGAGGACTGCCAGCGGCGCCCCTGGCTGCGGGAAATGACCAGCCCGTTCTCGTGCTCGGCGCACTGATCATCGACGCCAGCCGGCTCGAGGCCGTCACCCAGGATTTCCTTGATCTCAAGCGCCGGTGGTTTCCAGGCCTGCCTTACCCTTCCTCCAACCATCTCGACCGGATCATCCCTGAGATCAAGGGCGGGGATCTTCGGCGCAACCTGACACGATCGGGACGCAACCAGCGCCGCCACGCAACGGGCTTTCTCGATCAGTTACTCGCCATGCTGCAGAGCCGTGGTGTGCGCCTGATTGCCCGGATCTGGATCAAGGCGCTCGGACAGCCTTTCAATGGCAAGTCCGTCTACACCTCCTCGATCCAGGGGCTTTACACCTATTTTGACCAGTTCCTGTCGACTGAGGATACGCTTGGGTTTTGCATTGCAGACAGCCGCGACCATCTCAAAAACGTGAATGTCGCGCATTCGGTCTTCACCCAGAAGTTTCGGGCTTCATCGACTGTTTATACGCGCATTCTCGAGTTGCCGACCTTCGGACACAGTGAGAACCACGCCGGTATCCAGATCTGCGATATCATCTGTTCGGCTCTCCTCTACCCCATCGCGGCTGAAGCCTATTGCACGGGCTATGTGGCCAATGTGCATGTCCAGCCTGGCGCTGCGGCTCTGAGGCAACGCTTCGGGCCAATCCTCAAAGCGATGCAGTTCCGCTATCAGGATCCATTGGGGCGCTGGACCGGAGGGATTGTTGTTGCCGATGGACTGGCTCAGCGCAACGCGAGCCTGATGTTTTCCTGAAGCATTCGTACAGGAGCCTACGCTGCTGCTGGCATGAGAAGCGCTATTTGCGCCATGATGGCTCCAAGCCTGTGCATTGCTATGCGCCGACGCAATCGGGGAAGGGCGTTGGTCTCGTCATCCCCTCGCTGCTGACCTGGCCGGGAAGCTGCATCGTCCATAACATCATGGGCGATAACTGGACGCTGACCGCGGGTCTTGGCGCGAAACATGGGTGGGTACTGCTGTTCGACTCCATCAATCCCGCCGCCGATGCCAACGTTCAGCATTGCGTAATCCGCCTGCCGCCGCTACATGGTTATTGATAATCGCTCGCAACTAGGTCTTTGTTTCCTGCGCGCGGGCATCGCGTGTTCGAGGATGTGGCGTTGAAGTCGGAGCCGATTGCTCTTAGCCTCTACAAGTCGCACAGGGAGTCGCTCGTATCCTATGCGGGCCGACTCTCCGGCGATCCTGTGGTGGCCGAAGATATCGTGCAGGACGCCTGGCTGCTGCTCGACGGGCAACCGGCCAGTAAGCCCATCCGCGAGCCATTGGGTTATCTTAAGCGGATCGTCCGCAATCTGGTGTTCGCGCAAGCACGTCGCAGCCGCTACGAGGGTCAGATCATCGGCGGTGATATGACGGCTGCCGTCGCGCAGCTGCCCGACGAGGCGCCGTCGGTGGAAGCGGAGCTGATCGCTCGCGATGATCTGCGGCTGGTGATGGACGTGGTGGACGCCCTGCCGGAAAGGCAGATTGCGGCGTTCAAAATGTATCATTTCGAGGGCATGAAGCTGCGCGAAGTCGCAACGCGGCTGGGTATTTCTACATCGCTGGCGCATCTGTTGGTGACCGAAGCGATGCAGCTTTGCGACGAACGGCGCAAACGGGGCATGGAATGAGGGGCGCGGACAAAATTCTTTTGGAAAACCATGGCGCAAAAGCATCTAGGCAATATGAGCCGCCGCCAGCGCCCGCCTTCCATGCGCTTTTGCCCGACGCTGGTGTGGGATGCGCAGGCCATGGCGCTTGATGGGGCCGAGGCGCGCCGGGACGCCTCTCACTGGTATATCCGTCTCCGCGAGGACGATCACGACGAGGCGCTGAAAGCCGAGTTTGCGGACTGGCTACGCGCCGATGCGCTCCACAGCGAAGCGTGGACGGATATGTGCGAAACAATGGAGGTGGCCGGGCGCGCGCCTGCCGGTTGGCGCTCCTATTCGTTGCCTGGCAATGGACAGCGTCGGAGATGGGGATCTGCACGCCGCCGCTCTCCGGAGCAGCGCAAGCGGGGCACCCAGATCGCCGCTGGGGCCGTAGCCGCCGCATGCGCGATCGTTCTGGCGCTTCCAATCGTCAGCCTGCACTTGCGGGCGGATCACATCACGGGTGCGGGCCACATCGAACAGGTGCGCCTTGCCGACGGTAGCATGGTGCAGGTCGGGCCGGATAGCGCTATCGCGGTCGATTACGGCAATCGCGGGCGCGTCGTGCGCCTGCTCTCCGGGCAAGCGATGTTCGATGTGACGCATGATCCCTCTCGACCGTTCCGGGTCGAGGCGGGACAGGTGACGACGACCGTGCTGGGCACGAAGTTCGATGTGCGGATGCTGGGCGGTACTACCAGCGTTGCCGTAGCGCGGGGACATGTGCGGGTGGAGGATTCCGGGCGCGTGCCTGCCACTACCCATGACCTCTTTCCCGGCGACTGGGTTCGTATCGACGGCGCCCATCACGATGAGACCGGCAAACTCGCGCCGCAACTGGTCGGCGGATGGGGGCAAGGCGAGGCGCTGGCCGAGAACCGCACCATCGGCAGCGTCGTCGATGAAATCCGCCCATGGTTCGCCGGCCGGATAGTCCTGAACGACGCACGGCTCGCCGGTCGGCGCGTAACCGGCATCTACAACGTCAAAGACCCTGAACAGGCTCTGGAGATGATCGTGCGGCCTTATGGTGGGCACATCACGCGCATCACGCCGTGGGTGCTGATCGTCGGTGGAAACTGACACTCCTGTCCGACCAGGACAGCGCACTGGGCTGGCCGCTCGAAATAATTTCAACTTTTTTTGGAAAAGCGCCCGCCCCGTGCATCCTGCCTCTGAGAGCGCATTGCAAATGCTTCGCAACTGCGCTGGCAACATGAGGTGGAGATTGCAATGTTCGGGGGTTTGTCGAGTGCTGTGCGGCGCGGGCGTCGCTTTGGAATAATGGGCGCGGTCCTGATGGCGACGTCGGCGATGGCCGGCCTCGTCGCTACGCCGGCGGCGGCGCAGACGGCCAGCGCGCGGCACGGCTTCGACATCCCGTCGCAGCCGCTTGCCCAGGCGCTGATGATCTTCGGGCGTCAGGCCGGGTTGCAGGTGACGGCGGAAGGCGCTGTTACGGCGGACAAGACCAGCACGGCGGTCAAGGGCGAGCTTGCACCAGCCGAGGCGCTCAGCCAGCTGCTCACGGGAACCGGTCTGACGTTCCGCTTCGTCGGCAACGGCGTCCAGATCGAGGCGGTGCCGCGATCGTCGGGAAACGCCATCCAGCTCGGCCCGGTGCAGGTCGAGGGCGCGGCCGGCACGTCCCTAAGCGGTGACGCCTTGCTGGCGAGCGAAGGAACCGGATCCTATGCCGCGCAAGCCGTAACCATCGGCCGGCAAGCACAGTCGCTAAAGGAAATCCCCAATTCGGTCAGCGTCGTCACGCGGCAGCAGATCGAGGACCGTAACATTAATAGCGTTGCCGATGGATTGAAGCAGGTCGCCGGCGTTCAGGTGGTTCAATACAGCCTCGGCAATTTCGGCTTCACCTCACGCGGCATGAATATCACGACCTTGCAGGTCGATGGCTTGCAGACGGCCGACACGCAGGGGGCGTGGACGACCGACAGCTTTGATATTTCGGTCTATGACCGGATCGAACTGGTCCGTGGTCCCGCCGCGCTGTTCCAGGGCAGCAGCGAGCCGGGCGGCGCAGTCAATCTGGTGCGCAAGCGGGCGCTCGCCGATACGCATGTCAACATCATGGCGCAGGCCGGTTCATGGGATCGCTATCGCGGCGAACTGGATGTGACCGGCCGTCTCGACGCCAGCGGCAGCCTGCGTGGCCGCCTTGTCGCGGCCTATGATGATCGTGGGAGCTACATGGACCATGTCTTCGCGCGCAAGCTCGTGCTCTACGGTACGCTGGAATATGACCTAACGCCGGACACGACCGTTTCGGTTGGCGCGATCCATCAGGGCGGTCCTTCGCGGCCGATTTTCGGCCTGCCCTCTTATGACGACGGGGGCCTCTATATGGGGCGGCGCAGCGTCTATATGGGTTCGCTCTGGGATCGCAAACGCGATGATGCCGAGCGCTATTTCGTCGATGTCGAGCATCATCTGGACAATGGCGGGATGATCCGGCTGCGCGGCGACCGAACGGACCGCGCCTATAATTTCAAGTCCGGCGCCTTCACCGACAGCTATATCGACCGTGCGACAGGTGACGTCGATATTCAGCAGATCGCGGGCAACGGGCATTCCCGTGACGAGGCCGTCGATCTCAGCCTGACCTTGCCGGCGCTGTTCACCAGTGCCGACAGCCTTGTGGTCGGCGTTAACCACAGTCGCAACAGCAGCTATACGCGCTGGATTTATGGGCCGGTCATCACTCGCAACATCTTCGATCCCGATCCGACGACGCCCGAGCCTGCGTTCGAGGATGACGGGCCGACGACCTCCAGAACCATTCAGACGGGCCTCTATGCCAATGCGCGCTTCAAGCTGCTCGATCGGTTGACGCTGACGGCGGGCGGCCGCCTGAGCTGGTACAAAGGATCCGCCAACTGGCAGAGCGCCGACAGCAAGGCATCGGCGCGGCTCGTGCCCTATGCCGCGCTCAGCTATGACATCACGCCGGAGCTGTCAGCCTATGCCAGCTATTCAGCGACCTTCGTGCCGCAGACCAGCGTCGATCGGGACGGCAATCTGCTGAAGCCCCGCACCGGCACTCTCTACGAACTGGGTCTGAAGGGGCAGTTCCTGGACGGCGCGCTGACCGGCCATGCGGCGCTCTATCAGATCATCGACCGTAACCGGGCGATGACCGATCCGGACTATCCAGATGCATCGGTGGCGCTGGGCAAGGTGCGCAGCCGGGGCTTCGAGGCGGAGGTCGTGGGAGAACCCGCGACCGGATGGAATGTGACGCTGGGCTATGCGTATACGCGGACTCGGTATCTGACCGCCGATGAAGGACTGCCCGGCCTGGTTTTCGCACCCGGGACGCCCGAGCATGACCTCAAGCTCTGGGCCGTGCGGGATTTCAGCAAGGGAACCGGCCGCGGCCTGATCCTGGGCGGCGGCGTCAATGTGAGCAGCGGGATCTATGCCGGGTCCGGCGATCTCGAATGGAAGCAGAAAGCCTATGCCTTGCTTTCCGGGCAGATCGGCTATCAGTTCAGCGAGCGCTTCAGCCTGAGGCTGACGGGCGAAAACCTCACCGACAAGAAATATTATACCCGCATCGAGGGCTGGTCGCGCCAGAGCTATTTCGGTGATCCGCGCAATGTCATGCTGACGGCCAGAATGGGATTCTAGGCGCTGGCCATGCGCGCGCTGCTCGTCATTCTTCACCGATATGTCGGTCTGGCGATCGCGGGATTTCTCGTTGTCGCCGGACTGACGGGCAGCATCGTGGCATTCCAGTCCGAGCTGGACGCCTGGCTCAACCCCGGCCTGTTCCATATCGAACGGACGGGGCAACCATTGCCGCCCTCGCGGCTCGCCAAGGCGATCGAACGCGCCGATCCTGCTATTGAGATCTTCACGCTCGTGTTGCCCTCAGAGCCCGGCGAGAGTGCCCAGGCGTTTGTCGGCTCCAGGGGCGGCGATACCGCCCTCGACTATGATCAGCTGTTCGTGGATCCGGGCACCGGCGCCATCCTTGGCAAACGCATGAACGGCGCCTTCGGCCTCGATCGGCTCCACCTCATTCCCTTCCTTTACAGGCTGCATTATTCACTAACCATGCCCGGCAACTGGGGCGTGTGGCTGATGGGCGGCGTGGCGCTGGCATGGATGCTCGATTGCTTTGTGGGTTTCGTTCTCACGCTGCCGCGCGGCCGTCCCTTCTGGAAGAAGTGGAAGCTGGCCTGGACGATCAAACGCGGTGCCGGCCCCTATCGCCTCAATCTCGACCTGCACCGCGCCTGCGGTTTGTGGCTATGGGCAATATTGTTCCTGTTGGCGCTGTTCGGCGTCTCCCTGAACCTCAACAGCGAATTGTTCCGCCCGGTCCTGTCGGCCCTGCTGCCGACCAGCCTGCGCATATGGGATCAGCCCGCACCACGGACCGCGCCGCCCATGACGCTCGATTGGAATAGCGCTCTCGAAAAAGCGAAGGGCGAGGCGGCTCACCGCCACTGGGATCAGCCCGTTGCCATGATTTATGCCGCCCGTGCGCAGGGATTCTATGGGATACGTTTTGGCCGCCTCCATCAGGCAGGTTTTGGCGCCTCGACGATCTTCGTCTCTGCTGCGGATGGCCACATCCTGTCGGTCGAAGAAGCAGGTGCGGGCAAAGCCGGCGATGTGATCGCAGGGCTGATGCTTCCGGTTCATTCTGGTCAGGTCGCGGGTCTGCCCGGTCGCATCTTCATCTGCGTCACCGGGCTGGTCGTGGCGATGTTGTCCATCACCGGCGTCTATATCTGGTGGAAGAAGCGTGCCCCCCGTAGCAGCAGGCAACGGACGAACCGGCGATCGAGTAGTATTGCACAGATTGGAGTGCCCGATGCTGCTCAATGATGCCCATGGCGACAGTGGCGATCAACCGCACAATGTGCCCATGCAACCGATGCCCGATAAACAGCCAGCCTGTTATCTGATCCAACGGCATGGCTATTCTTCTTCCCCTAGCAACAGGCTGTTCGGGATTGGCGGCTCGCTGGCTGTTTACGGCATCGTGGCTACGCTTTTCCTGATCTCCATATCGACCACTTATCTCGAACGGCCGCAGCAGGCGACGTTGACGGTCATGGACTTCAAGCCGCCCGCCGCGCCGGACGACACGCCCCCGAAGCCGAAGGATGCGCCCAAGCCAGTCGAGAAGAAGGAAACGCAGCAGCAGCCGGTTAAAATCGAGCGGATCGACCCAACCAAAATCCCGATCTCGCCGGTGACGGCGCCGATGCCCGTACCGACCGTGCAGCCCGCCGATCCGGCGCCGAAAGAACCGGAAACGGCCGCCCCCAGGACCGCGCCGGCGCCGCCCGCGCCGCGCGTGTCGAGCAATGGCCCGGACACATGGGAAGGGCGGGTGTTGGTGCAGCTCAATAGGTATCGCCGCTATCCGAGGCTGGCCGAAGCAAGACGCCAGCAGGGTGTGCCCTATATCCGCTTCGTCATGGACAGGCAGGGTAAGGTGCTGTCCGTAGCGCTGGAGCGATCGTCCGGAGTTTCCGATCTGGACCGGGAGGCGCTGGCCTTGCCCCGGCGAGCTCAACCGCTACCCAAGCCTCCTGACGACAAACCCGGCGACACGCTGGAACTGGTCGTGCCGGTGCAGTTCTTCCTGCGGTAACGGTGCGGCCAGCTTTCTTCATCACTCGACCTGAAACAGCATCTTTGTCGATTATAGCGGGGCCATGGAAATCTGGCCCGACAATCTGTTTGCAGGGCAATTTGCGATGCCTGCATTACGCCGATCCCTGTCTTTCTACGCCAGAGTGCGGCGGTAGCATTCCATGCTTGAATCTTCCGTAAATCGCGGTCCCGATCCTCTTTTGTCTTTCGAGGATAGACCATGTCTGCAACCAAAATCCTTTGGGGCCAGGTGCTGGCCGTCATCACCCTGACCCTGTTTGGTATCTGGGCTGCAACCCAGTGGACGGCGGCTGCGCTCGCCTATCAGCCTGAACTGGGGCAGCCCTGGTTCTGGCTGGGTCCGTGGCCGATCTATCCGCCACCCGCCTTCTTCTGGTGGTGGTTCGCCTATGACGCCTATGCGCCGAAGATCTTCGAGACCGGCGCCTTCATCGCGGTCTCGGGCGCTATGGCTGCCGTGGTCGTCGCGATCGCCATGTCGGTCTGGCGCGCGCGCGAGGAGAAGAAATCCGAAACCTATGGCTCGGCGCGCTGGGCGACGGAGAAGGAGATCCGTAAGGCCGGGCTCTATGCCGATGACGGCGTAGTGATCGGCTGGCACGAGAAACGCTATCTGCGCCATGACGGTCCCGAGCATGTGCTGTGTTTCGCGCCGACCCGTTCGGGCAAGGGCGTCGGCCTCGTCATCCCCTCGCTGCTGACCTGGCCGGGCAGCTGCGTCGTCCATGACATCAAGGGCGAGAACTGGACGCTGACCGCCGGCTTTCGCGCGGCGCATGGCCGCGTCCTGCTGTTCGACCCCACCAATCCCGCCTCCAATGGCTACAATCCGCTGCTCGAGGTGCGCAAGGGCGAGTGGGAAGTGCGCGACGTCCAGAATGTCGCCGACGTGCTGATCGACCCCGAAGGCAGTCTCGAAAAGCGCAACCATTGGGAAAAGACCAGCCATGCCCTGCTGGTCGGCGCCATCCTCCATGTCCTCTATGCTGAAGGCGACAAGACGCTCGCCGGTGTCGCCGCCTTCCTTTCCGATCCTCGGCGTCCGGTCGAGGAAACCTTGCGGCGGATGAAGGCGACCCGCCATCTGGGCGAAGCGGGTGTCCATCCGGTCGTAGCCGCCGCCGCGCAGGAACTGCTCAACAAGTCCGATAACGAACGCTCGGGCGTGCTCTCCACCGCCATGTCGTTTCTCGGCCTCTATCGCGATCCGGTCGTGGCGAAGGTGACCGGGTCTTCCGACTGGCGCATCGCTGATCTCGTTTCATCCCCCGTGCCGGTCTCGCTTTATCTCGTGATTCCACCGTCCGACATCAGCCGGACCAAACCGCTGGTGCGCCTGATGCTCAACCAGATCGGCCGTCGGCTGACTGAGGAGTTGACGGTGAAGGGCCAGCGCCAGCGGCTCCTGTTCATGCTCGACGAATTTCCTGCGCTCGGTCGGCTCGATTTCTTCGAGAGCGCACTTGCCTATGTTGCGGGCTATGGAATCAAGGCCTTCCTCATTGCCCAATCGCTCAACCAGATCGAGAAGGCCTATGGCCCAAACAATGCGATCCTCGACAATTGCCATGTTCGTGTCGCTTTCGCCGCCAATGACGAACGTACCGCCAAGCGCGTGTCCGACGCGCTCGGCACCGCGACTGAACAGCGCTCGATGAAGAATTATGCCGGGCACCGGCTCGCGCCCTGGCTGGGGCATATCATGGTCTCACGCACCGAGACGGCGCGGCCACTGCTCACGCCCGGCGAGATCCAGCAATTTTCCGAAGACGAGGAGATTGTCTTCGTCGCCAGCACCGCGCCGATCCGGGCGGCCAAGGCGCGCTATTATCTCGATCCGCGGTTCAAGGCGCGGCTCCTGCCACCACCCGAGCCAAAACCCCTCGCGCCCGATCTGCGGCCCCGGGACGACTGGACTATGCTCGATCCAGTGGAGACGCCGCCTCTGCCGCAGCCGCCTGCCGTCCAGGCCGAAGAAGCGACCGGAAAGGAGGGCGAGGACGGTGTTGCGACGGATGCGCCGGTCGATGCTGGTGAGGCAGGAGCCACGGGCGATGCGGCCAATGCCGGCATCCGGCAGGAGCCGGAGCTGGGCGCGCATGAGAATATCGCACCCGATCCCACGCCGGAGGCCAATGAGTTCGATTTCGATCGCAACGACGCGCAGGAGGACGCAACGCAGGCGCGGCGGCAGGCCGACCGGCTGATGCAGCGTAACGCCCGTAATGCCTCCCTCGATCCCGACGACGGGCTGCTGCTGTGAGCGGCGGGCAGGTCAAGCGCAGCGTCCGCCTTCCGGCTGATCTCGCCCGGGCGCTGGCCGACCATGCACGCATGCGTAAGGCCTCGCAGACCGCCATTATAGAGGCGGCACTGGTGTCGTTCCTTTCCCCCGACGCCGGGGACCGGCTGGAAGCCTCGCTCAGTCGGCGTCTTGATCGCCTGACGCGCGATGTCGAGCGGCTCGAATGGCATGTCGAACTGTCCAACGAGACGCTGGCCCTGTTCATCCGCTCCTGGCTCAACGCCACGCCCCCTCTGCCGGATGGCGCGGCGAAAGGCGCCCAGGCGCAAGGTAAGGAGCGCTGGGGGCGATTTGTCGACACGCTGAACCGCCGCATGGAATTCGGTCCCCGGTTCAGGGAAACGCTTGCCGAGGATCGCACCAACGCAGAACCCAGCGGTTCATAAGGCGGCACAACGTCCTGTAGAATCGCGATTCCAGATGACGTGATCCTGTTTCTCGCCCGATCCGTCCCGGTTCGGTGCGTGGTTCACCCCTTCGTCAGTTCCTCCATGCCTCATCGGTGACGGGTCGAAGACCGGCAAGTGTGACGTAAAATCCGATTGATTGTGCCAAGGTTCAACCGGTTGGCTCCAGTCTGGGGATCAGCCAGGGCGCGTCAGCGGGAGGAACGTCACCAATGGAGGAGTAAGATGATGAAATATCAGAATAATCAGAGTTACACTGTATCCAAAACTGTATCAAACCAGCGGGATGGAGGATTTGGTAAACCCCCGACCGCTAGAGCGCCCCAAGACAATTCCAATGTCGGGAGCCAGGAACAAATGCCTTGGACAGTGTTCAATCGCTATGGTTAGAGAAAGTATCTGACCGCATCTGAAGTTGATTCTTTCGTCAAATCGGCAAAGGCAACATCGATCGAAGTGCAGAGCTTTTGCTGGATGCTTGCATTCAGTGGCTGCCGAATATCGGAGGCACTGTCGCTGACCCGGGACAGCATCGATTTCGAAGCGAAACACGTCATCATCCGCTGCCTCAAAAAGCGCGGAAAGCGTGTGTTTCGGGCTATTCCGCTGCCGCCAGACTATCTCAAGCTGCTTCGCCGATGGCTGGGGCAGGCAAGGCAGGGAACGGCCCTCTTATGGCCTTGGTCTCGGATGACAGGCTATCGCCGTATCTGCGAAGTCATGCAGGCTGCCGGCGTGCGGGGCGGCTATGCGACGCCCAAAGGGTTGCGCCATGCCTTCGGGGTCCGTGCGATCCAGGCGAGCGTTCCACTGACGCTCGTGCAGCGCTGGTTGGGCCACGCCGACATCAAGACCACCGCGATCTATACCGGTGCAATGGGGCCTGAAGAACGCGAAATAGCCGCACGGATGTGGCAAAATAAATCCATGTGGGCAAAACCGTCGCCTGATGATCGCTCGGCCATCCGGGACCGCGAGACGAACACCGTTAACAGCTCTCTCGATTATCCCGAACTCGACGAATATACGCGCGATACTTCATCAAGATCAGAAGATGCGCCTGTTTCCTTCGATCCTGCGAAGGTCAGGTCCGCGCCGACACCTTTCGTCAAGCTGGTTAACGGCGCAAAAAAGATCACAGAAACCCGCGCAGTGCGAATGCTCTATTGCCCTTTGATACAGTTTTGGATAGACCGTCACAGACTCACCGGTTCGACCCGACGGGTTTCGGGGGGTCTGAATGGTCCATGTGGCGCACAATCTGGAGGGGAACGGCGGGACTGCCGGCAACGTGCATATGTTGCGCCGTCCCAAGCGGTTATCCGATAGCGGCGTTGTTCATTTCTCGATCCGCATCGAAAATTACACCCATATCCGTCGCGCCTATGGCGAAGAAGGGGCGCGCGCTGCTCTGTCAGGCGTCCAGCGGATGCTGGTCGACCTGTTTCGTGCCGATGGCATCGTCGTCCCCGAGGCAAATGGCGAGATCGATGTCCTGATCTGGAATGTCGAAGCGCTGGGGGCGGGGGCACTGCCCGACGCCTGCCGGGTATGGCTGGACAAGTTTTGCTGGCTTGCACCTCTGCTCTCTATCGAGGCCTCCGGGCACTTCATTCACGTCTGGGTCAGCGGGCGATGGGAGATTCCCGGCGCGCTCATGCAGGCGCATGGACTCAAGGCCGGGCAATCTGGCACCTGCAACATTGGCTTTAGTGGGGCTTGGCCTGACGATCGGAGTGACTGGTCAGATCGCTATCGTAGCGATGTAGGTCTGGTCTCCGGGCTGCTGTCCGGCATCATCTCGGGCTCTGCCGACGATACGGGGCGGCAGGAACTCATGCTTGCCTGGCAGCCTGTATGTGACGCAGCCGGGCCGGAGCTTGTCCTCTATCGCGAGGCGCTGGTTCGCCTGCTCGACGATGACGGAAAGGCTCAACCGCCCGGCGACGTCTTCCTGGCTCTCGAACGGCTCGGTTTCGCACGGGTCGTTGATCATTATGTCGTGTCGCGGGTCATCGATGAACTGGAGCAGGCTCCGGATGTCATTCTCGCCGTCAATATCTCGGCGCAATCCGTCCGCCACGATGCCTGGTGGGATGAGATAAAATCACGCCTTGTCGCGATGCCTGATGTGGCGCGTCGGCTGGTTCTCGAGATTACCGAGACCGCAGCAATGCCGAGCGTGTCTGGGGCGGTTCGCTTCGTTACCAGCATGCGCCGACTGGGATGCCGGATTGCGCTCGATGATTTCGGGACGGGCTATGCTTCGATCCGGCAACTCCTCGCCTTCTCGCCCGACTTCGTGAAAATCGACCGCTTTTTCGTGCGACGGGCGTCTGTGTCCGCCGCCGAGGGCGCGATGCTGCCGCATCTGATCGGTATCGGGCAGGCTTTGGGCGCCACTGTCGTCGTCGAAGGTGTCGAGACGCAGGAGCAGGCCGATAGCGTTCTCGCCGCAGGCGGGCGCTGGCAGCAGGGTTATCATTGGGGACGCCCATCGCTTCTGCGGACCTGGCGTCATGCGCCGAACGGCGAGCGTTCCGACGCGACCTCGGACGGCAGTCGGCCGGAGAACCGCATCATCTCTCATGGAGCCGCTTGTGACCGGTGATGATCGCCGTTGCCACGACGGGCGCTGGGCGTGGCTGGTCGCAGCCTCTGATCCCGATGCGCCGCCGGAGGACTGGCCGGATGGCAGGAGCACATTCCGCGGGATACTCGTGGCGGTGCCATTGAGCGGCCTGCTCTGGTGGGGCCTTGTCGAACTGTGGAGGGCGTTCGCATGAACGTCGAAAGGCGCGGCCATGCGCCGGCTGGACCGGAGCATGAACAGGCTCGGCTGAGTGCGCATGAAGGCTCTCCCTGGGGGCCACCCGATCCCTACCATTTCTTTCGGGGACGCCAGGACGGCGATGGCAGGCCCAGTCCGCTGGCTCCGCTACTGGTAGTTGTCGGCATCCCGATTGCAATCCTCTTCTGGGGTGCCGTGCTGTGGGCGGGCTGGAAGCTGTTCCAGTGATCCCTCTCGTCCCTTCCATTCTTTTCAGCCGGCTGCGGGAGGTAGCCCATCGGGTTCTCGTGAGATCCGTTGCCCGGCCATTGCCCTTTCAAGCCGGTTCCCTCGGGTCGCACCACGGGAAGGCGAGGCATGGCGTCGGGTCGCACCGCGCCACGGCACGGACGGCCCCATGCCTCGTCACTCAACCGGCAATGCACATCCTTCGCGTATCAAAGTGTCCACGGGAGAGGACGCCTGGATCGGATGCGAGGCGCGCCAGCAGAAGTGCGCCCGCATCCTGTTCCGGAGCAAGGATCGTCCCGCCAATTCTCATCGGTTCCGCTGAATTGTCGCGCACCGAATTGACGTTCGGCCCCGATGCGCCGGGCGTCCCGGCCCTTTCCTCTCGTCTCTCCGGAGTATCCCCTTATGAAAACGTCAACCCTCATTTCGGGTGTGCTCGTCCTCGCCTTGCTGGCACCCACGGCCGTCTTCGCCAACAATGTCGGTGAGAATCCCGGGTGGCAGTTCCAGACCACTGCTGACAAGGTCAACAGGGCCTATCTGGAGGATCTGCGCCAGAAGAAGCAGAACGGCTATTATGCCGCGCCCGTCTATAACACCTACATCGATCGTCAGTATAATTGCTCGGTAACGTCCACCGCGACCGGCAACGAGGCGTCAAGCAGTGCGATCGCCAATTCGCCGAGCACGACCGGGCATTCGTCCAGTTCTACCGGCAATGACAATACGACGACGCTGGCCAGCGCGTCGGGCGCGGGCAGCAATACCGCGAACCAGTCCAATAGCGGCACAGTCGGGTCGAGCACCTCTGGCGACATTTCGACCAGCGTGCGGGGTGACAATTTCCAGACACTGAACACCGAGCAGACTAACTCGGGCAACCAGACCGCTTCGGTAACCGGCTCCACCGCCTGCCAATACAGCGCGCTGAACTGACGGCGGGAGATGATCAGCATGTTGCGTCATTCTCAGCGCCTCAAATATCTTGGCAGGTCGGCCGTACTTCTGGTGCTCTCGGCCGTCACCTCCGGCTGCGCGGTGCTGCATCCGGGACTCGATGCCCAGCGCCTTGCGCCCGGCGAAGTCCCGACCCCGATCGGGACGCCGGTTCGTGACAATCGCTCGCCGATGGAAGCCGCGCTCGCCTGTTTCGGCGACCAGCTCATCGCGCAAAACGGTCCTCGCCGCGTGATCGCGGTCGGCGACGTGAAGGACTATACCGGCAAATATTCGATCAACGAAGGCAATGCGATCACCCAGGGCGGCGCCCTGATGGTCTATTCGGCCCTCGGCAAGATCGGGGGTCCGTTGGCCATCGCCGAACGGTTCGATCCCACCATCGCCGAACGGGAACTGGGTTACACCGACCGTCGGCAGCTTGGTGATGGCGATGTCCATGAGGTCAACGGCAACCGGGTGCCGTGGCTGCCCTATTTCGGCGGCAGCATCACCAAGTCTGATTATTACATTGTCGGCGGTATCACCGAGCTGAACTACGATATTCGCTCGGGCGGCGGCGAGATCGAGATCAACAATATCGGCCCCAAGGCGCGCGTCTTCACCGAAAGCGTCGCGGTTGATCTGCGCATCGTTAACTCACGCTCGCTCGAGGTCATCAAGACCGTCAGTCTGACTAAGCAGTTCACCGGCTACGAGATCGGGGCAAACGTGTTCCGCTTCTTCGGCACCGCGCTTTTCGACATCAATGTCGGCGCCAAGGGGCAGGAACCGCTGCAACTCGGCGTCCGTGCCGCGCTCGAAGAAGCGACGATGAAACTTATCGCTGCCGTCGCGAAGGTCGATCCGGCGATTTGCATGGCGCAGCGGCAGGCGACAATTCCGGACCTTTCGGCAGAAGAACTGCGAGGACGCTCGCTGGTTCGCCCCGGTGGACAGAATGCCCCTATGGTGGCCGCTACGCCGGTCCTTCCCGCTCAACCCGTGATCGCCGCCCAGCCCACCCAGATGTCTGGAACGACACTCAATGACCTGAGTGCGTCGGGCGGTGCGGCGGGGGGAGCTTCGCTCCAGATCAGCTTTGAATTCGGCGACATCACCCTTGCCGGCAATGCTCAGGCGGTGCTGGACCAGATCGTCCAGCAAGCGGCCAAGGGCGCCATCGATGTGACCATCACGGCACGCGACACCGAAAACTGGGACCCCGCCAAGCGCGACAGCCTGATCGATCAGCGCCTGACAGCTGTGGTCTCGGCGCTTGCCAATCGCGGCATCACGCCCGCCGGCGTCACGGTCACCTGGCGGCCCGACAAAGCCGACACATCCATCCATCGCGGAGCCCCTGGAATGCAGGAAATCGCGCGGATTCAGATCAGGAAATAGGGAAGGCAAAGGCGAGGCAGGGGGCCTGCACATTGAACGAAATTAACCATGTTCTTTAACAATTCGAAGGAAGTATTCCATGAATACACGTTGCAGAAGGATGCGTTCGGCATTGATGACCGGCGCAAGTACGGCGCTTTTCGCCACGTTGGGCGCGACCCAGGCCTTGGCGGCAGGGCCGTCGGA
>NZ_CAVK010000054.1 GCF_000382885.1 Sphingobium indicum BiD32 | reverse complement strand
ATCCAGGATACACTGTGGGAGGCCGGGTGGGGGAGCGGGCTGGTGCGGTTCTCCAACGCATAGTATGCGCGGATGTCATGTCCTCGCCCTTTCCCCTGCCCGACCCCATGCGCCGTGCGCTCGCCCTGGCCCGCGCGGCGGAGGCGGCAGGCGAAGTGCCGATCGGTGCCGTGGTGACCAGGGACGGCATCATCATCGGCGAGGGCGAGAATCGCAATCGTCGCGATCATGATCCCACCGCCCATGCCGAAATCGTCGCGATGCGCGCGGCGGCGACGCATCTGGGCGATTTTCGCCTGACAGGCTGCGACTTGTGGGTGACGCTGGAACCTTGCCCGATGTGCGCGGGAGCGATTTCCCATGCCCGGATCGCGCGACTCTATTATGGCGTGGGCGATCCCAAGGGTGGAGCGATCGAGCAGGGACCGCGCCTGTTCGCCCAGCCGCAATGCCTGCATCGGCCGGAGGTGTATGGCGGGCTGGCCGAAGCCGAAGCCTCAGCGCTGCTAAGGGATTTTTTTGCCGCCCGGCGCTGAATAGTCGATACGGTAGAGCTGGTACGGTAGCGTCATGCCGCTGTTGAGCGTCACCGGCACCAGCCAGCGCGGAATTGTCCCCCGCATCAGGTCCGCATAAAAGCCGCGCGGGCTGCGCGACTGGTAGATCGTGCCTTCGGGAAAATTGGGGCAGACCAACAAATAGGTCGCATGATGCCGCGCCGCGATCGGGCGGAAGGCGTCTGCGGGACCGTCATAGGCGTGGTGGATGTCCAGGATCGTCGCGCCATTGCGATGATAGGGACCGGCCAGTGCGCTGTGATGGGTGGTGGCAATGATGCGCGGACCCAGATCTACCATGGTGAAGATGGTCGCGGGGGGCAACTGATCCAGCACCGCCAGCGCGGGCTGCGTGCGGCAGCGGCCATTGGCTTTCTTGATCGCATCATTGCGGGCGATGGCGGACGGGCGCCATGGCCTGGGCTTGTTGCCGGTCAGTGCCGCCCAGCCACTCATGATCTGCGGATAGAGCGGATAGGCGCAGGCGATGGCCGCAAGCAACGCCACCCCTGCTCCCGCCGCGATTCGTACCCGGCGCGTGCCGGTAAAGATCGCCGCGATCAGCCGGTGCGCGGCCCAGGCGGCGGGCGGGATCGCCAGCAATTGCGCCGCCGGGCCAGCGCGCAGCTGCCAGAACAGCAAAGCGGTGGAAAAGAGCATCATGAGCCCGACCGTCGCCCAGGCCCAGAGCCGTTCGCTGTCGCGCCGGGCATCCCACAAGGCCCAGATCAGGCCGACCAGCCCCGCCAGCGGAATCGCCATCAGCGGCACGACCAGACTTTGCGCCTGCGCCGTGATCGGCTTGGCTTCGCGGATGTTCGCGAGCCATAGCCGTTCGAGTTCGGGCGAGATCTGATAGGGGCTGAGGCATTGCGGCCAGTTGAGCCAGAAGAAGGCCGCTACCGCCCCGCCGACAACGACACCTGCCCCAAGCCGCATCGCCCAGCCGCGCAAGGGGGCAAGCGAGAGCAGCACCATCCCCGCCGACGCCGCGCCGAACATAGCGACCCAGACGGGCGAGATCGCATCACACACCATAGCGCGATTGGCGGTGCTGGCGAACAGCAGGAAGCAGAGTGATGTCGCGCCGCCCAGGCTGAGCGCGTAGGGCAGCATCCGCCGCTCCGCCCCTTCGCGGAATACCCAGCGCAGCGCGATCAGCCCGCCGCCCGCCGCCAGATAGACGATCATCTCCATGCCGATCGCGATCGACAGCGCGCTGCTGACCCCGGCCATCACCCCGCCGCGCAGCCGGTTGGTGTCGATGACCCCGGCCAGCATCGTCACGGCCAGCGCCAGTTGCCAGCCATGATGGTCGATCCGCATCGGCGCATACATGCCCAGCCCCATTTGCGCGGCAAGCGGGGCGAGTGCCGCCAGCAGCCAGCCATGCGGCCCGGCCAGCCGTCGCCCGATAAAGCCCAGGCTGAGCATCAACAGCAGCAAGGGCAAGAGTGGCGCGATGCCGCAGGCGAGGCGATCGGCCAGCCCCTGATCGACAAAGGCGCGGAAGAAGAGGATCAGCCCGGCGATCGGAATGTCCACCAGCCGCGACCAGTGGATATTCGCGCCGCCCGGCGGATCGAGCCGATACTGGCGCAAATCATACCAACCCTGCCCGGCCAGCCAGTCCTTCACCTGCACATAGCGGATATTGTCGTCCGTATCGCTCAGCACCAGCCAATGGATGGCGGGCCAGCGGGTCACGACCATGGTGACCGCAATCGCGATCCAGATGAGGAAGGTCAGCCACTTCCAGTGCAGCGCGCTCCACGCCAGCAGGACAGGCCAATTATGGGTCACCCGCGCGCGCAGGGCATCGGCGCTTTTCAAGCTCATCCTTGCCCCCTAAACGAGCCGTGGCAAAGCGCAACGGGGACCATGGCCATCATCAACCGACTTTCACCGCAGCATCGCGCGCTTTTCTGGCAGATCGTCCGCTACGGCGTGACCGGCCTGTTCGTGACCGCGTGCCAGGCCAGCATCTACTGGAGCCTTGCGGCGCTGGCAGGGTTGCATCCGCAACTCGCCAATCTGATCGGCTATGGCGCAGCGGTCGTCATCGGCTATGTCAGCCATAGCGCCTTCACCTTCCGCGGTCATGGCACCCGCGACAAGGCGGCGGCGCGGGGTTTCCGCTTCGTTGTGGTCTCGCTGGTCAGCTATGCGCTCAACGCTTTGTGGGTGTGGCTGTGCGTGACCCATATGGGCTGGCCGGAATGGTCACCGATCCCGGCGATGATCTTCGTCACGCCTGCGGTGATGTTCGGACTGAACCGGCAATGGGTGTTTCGGTAATATTTCAATGTGTTGCTTGACGTCAAATCCTCCCCTTTAAGGGGAGGTGGCGCGCCAAAGGCGTGACGGAGGGGTGTCACCCTCTCG
>NZ_CAVK010000055.1 GCF_000382885.1 Sphingobium indicum BiD32 | reverse complement strand
TTCTCAGTGCAACTCAACAGGCGAAGCAGCCCGCGATCTCGAAGACGGCGGCAGCAACAAAGATACCGAGCGCCGGAGCTGAAGCGATGTTCATCCCCGCGTATCTAATGGAACGCTGTCCGGGAACCAGCGTCGTCCGAACCAAAAGGCGACATTGACCAACAAGATAAGCACGGGCACCTCGACCAGCGGACCGATCACGGCCGCAAAGGCGACCGGCGAAGCCAGCCCGAAGGCGGCAATGGCCACAGCAATTGCCAGCTCGAAGTTGTTGCCCGCCGCCGTGAACGCCACTGCCGTCGTGCGCGGATAGTCACTGGCGATCAGCTTGCCCATGAGGAAGCTGATCGAGAACTGGACCACGAAATAGATCGTCAGCGGGATGGCGATACGGATGGTGTCGCCGGGGAGAGTCAGAATCTCGCCGCCCTTGAGGCTGAACATGGCGGTGATGGTGAACAGCAGCGCGACCAGCGTGATCGGTCCGATCTTCGGCAGAAAGGTGCGCTCATACCATTCATCGCCCTTGGCCTTCGCCAGCCATTTGCGGGTCAGGTATCCGGCAAGGAACGGGATGCCAAGATAGATCAGCACCGCTTGGCCAATCGTCCAGAAACTGACGTTGATGACGCTGCCTTCCAGCCCGAACAGCGGCGGCAGAAAGTCGAGGAAGAACCAGGCGTAGACGCTGAAGAACAGGATTTGGAAGATCGAGTTGAACGCGACCAGGGCAGCGACATATTGATTATCGCCCTTGGCGAGCTGGTTCCAGACGATGACCATGGCGATGCAGCGCGCGAGGCCGATCAGGATCAGCCCGGTCATGTATTCCGGCTTGTCCGAGAGGAATATAACCGCCAGTCCAAACATCAGCACAGGCCCGATGATCCAATTCTGGATCAGCGATATCGCCAGAACACGCTTGTCCTCGAACACGCGCGGCAGTTCCTCGTACCGGACGCGGGCGAGCGGCGGGTACATCATCAGGATCAGGCCGATGGCGATGGGAATGTTGGTGCTGCCCCATGACAGGCTATCGATGGTCTTAGGCAGGCCCTCGAATGTCGACCCCAGCCCGACGCCCAGCGCCATTGCGAGGAATATCCACAAGGTCAGATAGCGATCAAGGAACGACAGGCGTTCGCGCTTGGGCTGGGCGGTCATTGTCGTTCCTGCTTCAGCCGGCGACGCGATTGCCGGCGGCGTCGATGACCTGCTCGCCATCTTCCTTGACGAAAGCAGCGCGCTGGGCGGCAGGAATGAGGTCGAGGACCTCTTCCGACGGGCGGCACAGCTTTACGCCAAGCGGCGAGACCACCAGCGGGCGGTTGATCAGGATGGGATGTTCCATCATCGCGTCGATCAACTGCGCATCGGTGAGATCAGGATCGTCCAGGCCCAGTTCCGCATAGGGCGTGCCCTTTTCGCGCAGCAGCGCGCGTGGGGCGATGCCGGCCCGTTCGATCAGGGTTTCGAGCAAGGCGCGCGAAGGCGGTGTCTTGAGGTATTCGACAACGTGCGGCTCGATGTCCGCATTGCGGATCATGGCCAGCGTGTTGCGCGAGGTCCCGCATTCCGGGTTGTGATAGATTACGATGTCGGTCACGCGCTTGCTCCGCTGCTGGCACCTTCGGCCTTGCCAATTTCCTTGAGCTTCTGCTTCATCGCCATCTCGTCGATGCTGGCATGCGGCAATGTCAGGAACAGCGAGATGCGGTTAGTGAGGTAGCGCAAGGCCTGCAGAAAGGCGTCGCGCTGGCCTTCGCCCTCAACAGCTGCCGGGTCCTCGATGCCCCAATGGGCTGTCATGGGATGGCCGATCCACACGGGGCAGGCCTCGCCAGCGGCGCTGTCGCAAACCGTGAAGATGAAATCGAATTCCGGCGAACCGGGCTTGGAGAACTCACTCCAGCTTTTCGAATACATACCGGTGGTGTCATAGCCCATGCCGCTGAGCACCGAGAGCGCCATGGGATGAACCTCACCCTTGGGCTGGCTGCCAGCGCTCCAGGCCTTGAACCGGCCTGCGCCAAGCTTGTTCATCACCGCTTCGCCAAGGATAGAGCGGGCGCTGTTGCCGGTGCACAGGAACAGGACGTTGTAGATCTTGTCAGCCATTTGAAGCCTCAGGCGTCTTGGGGTTGGGATGGGTTACAGGCCAGATCTGCCATCAGATCGCCGCACATTTCCGGCGCGCCCTGGCAGCAGTCCTGCATCAGGAACAGAAGCAGACGGCGCATACCCGGATAGTCGGCGCGGTAATGGATCAGCCGGCTTTCGCGCTCCGACTGGACCAGCCCGGCACGTTCCAGCGTGGCAAGATGATGCGACATGGTGGAAGGCGGCACGCTTTGATGTTCGGCGATAGCGCCTGCGATCATGCCTTCGGGGCCAGCCTTGACCAGCATGCGGAACACCGAGAGCCGGGTTTCGTGCGCCAAGGCTCCAAGCGCATCGACAGCCCAGACCTGTGCGTTGAGATCGTCCATCCAATCCACCTTTCGAGAATGATGGAAATAGCTTTAGCTCTGGCCGAGTCAATCGACATTTCCAGAATCGTCAAACCATTTGTCGGCGTTGATCTGCGTCAAAGCGCATATGCGGCTTACGGCATATTCAGCGCTTATGGATATGCGCATCAATGACCTGCTGACTGCTCTGTCAGAACCAACGCGCCTGCGTGCCCTGCAAATCATCTGGGATGGCGATGAGCATTGTGTTTGCGAGTTGATGGACCGCCTGGGCGCTACCCAGTCACGAATGTCGCGGCATATGGCGCGGCTCAAAGTGGCGGGCCTGCTGACCGACCGGCGCGACGCGCAATGGGTGCGTTATCGCCGCAATCCCGATCTACCGGTGGCAACGGTGGCCATAGTTGATGCCATCCTTGCCGCACTGCCCGTGCCTGCTCCTGCACAATGCCAGAAAAAGGCTGCCTGATATGAACACCATTGCCGAAAGCTTGGGTCAGGCCCGCAAGTCGCAAGGGATTTGGTTTGCCGGGATCGCCATCTTCGTGACCGCCTGGTTTGTCCTCTACAACCAGTTGCTACCCTTCGCGCGGTGGTTGGTCACGCAGCTGCCGATTGCCCCCGGCAGTCATCTTGCTTCGTCGGTCGAGTTTTTCTTCTACGACACGCCCAAAGTGCTGATGCTGCTGACCTTGGTGGTGTTCGCGATGGGCGTGGTGCGCACCTTCTTCTCGCCCGAACGAACCCGCGCCCTGCTGGCGGGTAAGCGCGAAGGGCTGGGCAACATTGCCGCCGCGCACCTCGGTATTGTCACCCCATTCTGCTCCTGCTCGGCCGTGCCGCTGTTTGTCGGATTCGTGTCTGCTGGCGTGCCGCTCGGCGTCACCTTCTCGTTCCTGATCGCCGCACCGATGGTGAACGAGATTGCCCTTGGCCTGCTGTTTGCGCTGGTGGGCTGGAAAGTGGCGCTGACCTATCTCGCCTTCGGGCTGTCCATTGCCATCGTGTCGGGTTGGGTCATTGGCCGTCTGCATCTGGAAGGCTGGCTCGAACCCTGGGTGCGTGAAGTCCGCGCGGGCGCAGTCGATCTGGAAGACGAACATCTGACCTGGGTCGACCGGTTCGAAGCGGGTTGGGACGCGGTCAAGGAGATCGTCGGCAAGGTCTGGTACTGGATCATTGCCGGGATCGCTGCCGGTGCCTTCATCCATGGCTATGTGCCCGCCGAACTGCTTTCCAGCATCATGGGCGCGGATAGCTGGTGGTCGGTGCCTGCCGCAGTTCTTCTCGGCATCCCGATGTATTCCAATGCCGCCGGAATCATCCCAGTGATCGAGGCGCTACTCGGCAAGGGCGCCGCGCTCGGCACGGTGCTCGCCTTCATGATGTCGGTCATCGCCCTGTCGCTCCCCGAGATGATCATCCTGCGCAAGGTGCTCAGCCTTAAGCTCATCGCGGTTTTTGTTGCCGTGGTTGGCACCGGCATTCTTGGCGTGGGCTACCTGTTCAACGCTCTGTTCTCCTAAAAAGGATCAATCCCGTGAAAAACATCAAAGTGCTCGGCCCCGGCTGCAAGCGGTGCCAGACGACCGAAGACATGGTGAAGGCCGCTGCTGCCGCGCTCGGGATCGAGGCGTCGATCGAAAAGATCACCGACTACGCCGAGATGGCCAAGTACGGCATTGTCTCAACGCCGGGCATCGTGATCGACGGCAAAGTCGTCCATGCTGGCGGCTTGCCCAAGGAAGATGATCTCACGCGCTGGCTTCAGGCCTGAGTGCATGGAGACCCACGACATTGTCATTATCGGTGGTGGCCAGATGGGGCTGTCGCTGGGCTACTACCTCCACCGCGCCAAGGCTGATTTCCTGATCCTCGATGCCGAAGATGGTCCCGGCGGTGCCTGGCGGCATGGCTGGGAATCGTTGCGGCTGTTTTCGCCCGCGGGATACAGTTCACTGCCCGGATGGCTGATGCCTCCGCCGGGTCATGACGGCTATCCAACCCGTGATGATGTTCTGAGCTATCTGATCCGGTACGAGGAACGCTATCACCTGCCTGTTCGGCGACCGGCCAGAGTGACGAGAGTTCAGCGGGGCAGTGATCATCTGGAAATCGAGACCGCCTCAGAGCGATTGGCTGCACGGCATGTGGTCAGCGCAACGGGCACATGGTCGCAACCCTATATTCCCGACATGCCGGGCCGTGACCTGTTTCAGGGCGCGCAGGTCCATTCGGCCCACTATGTGCGGCCTGAGGACTTTGCCGGTCAGACGGTGCTGGTGGTCGGCGGCGGCAACAGCGGCGCGCAGATCATGGCCGAGGTTGCACCTGTTTCCCGCGCCCTCTGGGTTACGACCCAAGACCCTGTATTCCTGCCAGATGATGTCGATGGCCGCGTTCTGTTCGAACGCGCCGTCGCGCGGATGAAAGCAGGGCCGAGCGAGACACCGGTCGGAGGCATTGGCGATATCGTGATGGTGCCGCCGGTCAGGGAGGCACGCGGCCGAGGCGATCTGACGAGCGTTCGGCCGTTCGTGCGGATGACATCAACCGGTGTTGTCTGGCCTGATCGCTCGGAGATGAGGGTCGATGCGATCATTTGGTGCACGGGCTTCAGGCCCGCGCTTGAGCATCTGCGTTCGCTCGACATTGTCGAAGCTGACGGGCGCGTGCTTGTCGAGGACCAGCGGTCAGTCAAAGAGTCGCGATTGTGGCTGGCAGGATATGGCGATTGGACCGGGCCGGGATCAGCGACGTTGATGGGCGCGGCGCGCACTGCTCGCGACCTAACTTCAAGGATCGTGGAAGCGGAAGCGTTCGCGTCGCCCAGTTGATCGTCTGACAACCGATTCTCTAGCCGCTTACTGCGGGTTGCCGGTGACGCGATGCGAGAACCAAGAAAAAATCTTGGTGGCTGCCAGTGCTACCTAGAGAGCTACCTAGAAGTCAGGGACCTAGCCGATACCGGGTTTGCCAAGCCGGTATCAGGTTGATTTATAAGAGGAATTTGGTGGACGCACTTGGGCTCGAACCAAGGACCCGCTGATTAAGAGGACTCTTTCGTCCATATGCATCCACTCCCATCCAGATATGTCCTCCTTCCGCATTCTAAGCATCCCTCAGCTCAACTGCGATGGCGGAACCGCTGGTCGAGTTGTTGATCGTGCCGCTCTCATCAATAGTGCCGGTTCGAATCGAGCTGGGAGTTTATACCCGTTTCGATAGCGACGACGTCGCCGTCCTCGGCGATTTCCCTCTCGATCTCAGCTTCGGTGCGAGCGGCGTCGCCAGCTGGCTTTGCAAACCGCAGTATCAGAAAGCCAAGCAGTCCGGACAATAGCGACCCCGCTATCACGCCGAGCTTGGCTTCTTCGACCAAGACTGGTCTGCCCGCGAACGCAAGCATGCCGATGAACAAGCTCATCGTGAACCCGATGCCGCACAGGACAGCCAGGCCGTAAACCTGCGCCCACGATGCCCGCATGCTGTCCAAGCACATCGATGAATTTGCCGATCGTGATCTGTCACTCGCGATCGGCAGGTGAGGGGGAGGCGATGATCGGAGGGGAACCCGACAATTGCTTTGTCCAAGGATTTTCTCATGCCTTCCATCCAGTTGAATACTGAATCGTCAGCCTCGCATGCAGGCGTTGATGCCATCCCGTATCCGCCTGCGCCGCGGCTAATCCGCTTGCCCGAAGTGATGGCCCGTGTCGGATTGAAGCGGTCCGCAATCTACCAGCGCATGAGCGAGGGCCGGTTCCCGAAATCGCGGTCGCTTGGCGGCAAGTGCACGGTTTGGGTTGAGGCTGAAATTGACGCTTGGATCAATACGGTAGCGGCGCGCTAAGTGCCCCGGATCTCAGCTCATTAAATCGATGATCCCGATGGGGTCGGTTGAGGGACTTGCCCGCAAGCTTGGTCCAAGCAGGATTCAGGGCCCGTCACTTCAAGAACCGGGGAAAATCCGCCCCCTGCCGTCCGCATGTTGGTGGTTTGGCCTTGATAAAGCCGTGCGGCGGCGAGCAGCAGCTCGCCAGCATATGTGTATAGTCGGATGTCAGTTTTAAGAACGATGCTTTCACCCGCCACAGATGCATTGCGTGCGCTGGGCGCGGCAAAGGCTTGCGCGACATATACGCCGCTGACGATCTCATCCCATACCCGGCGCGTGAGCTTGTCACCTCGATACGCCGCTTTGCTGCCATGACCGCGGGCCGGTTTGAAAAACAGGTTCCGGCGTTCACGCCAGAGATCCTCGCTATTCACCTCCGTGACGACAACGGTGCGCGGCAGGCCGCTACGCAGAACGGCTCGTCGTGCGGTCGACAGACCCCACTCCTCCAGCCGTGCATCGTCGGACAGAAGCGCAAGGTTGCGCTTGTCTGCGAACAGGGCGTGCACGTAGGGCGACGGCGTTAGGACGACTGCGCCCTGAAGGTACGCGGCCTGGAGTGCGGCATGTCGCGGCTCCTCAAGTGAGAAATCGACCAGGCGGTTGTAGACCAGGTCGATCGTTCGCCCGTTGACCGCAAGTTTCTGTCCGTCAAACGTCATTTCTGCGGGATCAACGATCACTGCCGGGATACCCTGTGCTTCGAGCATCTCCTTCGCCAACTGAAACTCCGGGTATAAATGCTGCTGCTCGGGCAGGTCATCGACAATCGCAACCAGCGCCGGCTTGCCGGCACCCCGTTGCAACTGCCATTCGGCTGTAAACATTCGAGCCACGTGCTCGGCAAACTCACTTTCAGTGGGGGGTCTGGCTTGGAACTCTGCCTCCGGACAGCAAGCATGCTGTGCCCCCGCCAGAAACGCATTGAGGAAAGCGCCACCGGCATTGGTGTTCACCTCAATGAGCTTCGGACCGTCAGGAGCCAGGTGAAAGTCGTAGCCCATGAATGCCCCGATCGGCCCGAAGTCCAGTTGCGCGGACGGCGGGGCATGGGACAAGGTGGCTGCACGATAGGCCGGTAACTGCGCGGCCCCCTCAACGGCATCGACGATCAGCATCATTTTGCCCAGCGTTGCCGATGGAACGAACACGGGAACATTGGAAAACAGCGTCGGATGCGATGCACTCAGCCGCTGCGCATACCCTTCGATCCGGACTGCTCTGTCCAGGGCTTCTTCCAACTCCATCCGGTCGAGTGAGATACAGAAACAGCCCAAGTTAAGCTGCTCTGCAATCGCTTCCGTGGCGACCGGCACGCCGTTCGGGGGCTCAATGGGGGACACCTCGTTCCTTTCTGGCATAAGTATTGGCGCAACATGAACGCTTAAACTGAGAGGATGAAGCCAATTCGTCTGGGGTTAGCATCATCAAGCTATGCCGTCGTGAGAGATAAGTAACGGCTGCTCACCTGCATTTTCCTCGCATCACTCTTGATTGCGTGCGATCCCGTTGATGATTGGGCAATCAGGCCGTGCGTCGCCGGAACAGTGCTCTGCCAACGTCAACAATGTCACGCGCATTTGTTCCAACTGCTCGGCCTTTCTATGAAGCTCGGCGGCACGGGCAAGAGCAAGACTCTTTACGTCTGCGCTCGACCGATTGCGATCTGCCCAGAGCGAGAGCAATTCGCGAATTTCCTCAATCGGAAAGCCGAGATCCCGCGCATTCGCGATGAACCGCAAACGATGCAGGTCATCGGGGGCGTAATCGCGAAACGTGCCGTTGCGTCGCGGCGGTGCCGGGATCAGTCCGATCTTCTCATAATGGCGGACCATGCGCTGCGACACGCCCGTTGCTTGCGCCACTTGCCCGATGTTCAATGTGCAGATCCTTCGTGCTGGCTCTGAACTTCGTGCAGCATGTTCTCGACACACCAGCGCGCGAACGTCGGTGCCAGCAGTCGCCCAAGCCCGTGGCGCACACCCGATCGCGGCAAGGCGTAGTCGATCCAGACACGAAGCTGGCAGCCCATCACGACCTCTGCGATCTCGAAGCCCATCCGATAGTCTCGGATGACGACAAGCTGCGGAGTTCCGATCGTCGCCCAGACCTTGCGCAGCGGGGGTGCGCGCTCCTCGATGATCTCATCTAGGGCAATCGCGAACCCAAACCCCTTGCCGGTCAGACGGATAACAGAACCCACCGCTTTCCCAGCCAGACCATCAAGCTTACATTGCATAGAGCCGCCGCCCATCATGAGCGATGGCTCGCTCATGTGCCGGGTCAGAAGGTCCGGTTCATCGGCAACAGCGAAGACGCTTTCCGCTGACCCGTCAATTATCGTGGTCGCCTCGAAATGAAGCGGCAGATCGGTCACAGCCGCACGATCCGCAGGCGCAGAGCGTTGGTGATTACGCTCACCGAGGACAGGGCCATGGCCGCAGCCGCGATGGCGGGTGAGAGCATCCAGCCAAACGCCGGATAGAGTGCGCCCGCTGCGATCGGAATGCCGGCGACGTTATAGGCGAAGGCGAACACCAGGTTCTGGCGGATGTTGCGCATCACCGCGCGCGACAGTTTTCGCGCCCGCACGATGCCGCCCAGGTCTCCTTGCAGCAAGGTCACTCCGGCGCTTTCGATCGCAACGTCAGCCCCGGCCCCCATGGCGATGCCAACTTCCGCCGCCGCCAGCGCCGGCGCATCATTGACGCCGTCCCCGGCCATGGCGACGCTGCGACCCTCGGCGCGGAGTTTCTGGACGACGCTGGCTTTGTCTTCGGGCAGAACTTCGGCCTCGACATCGTCGATTCCGAGGCGGGCCGCGACGGCCAGCGCGGTTGTCCGATTGTCTCCCGTCATCATGACAATGCGGATGCCATCGGCCTTTAACTCGCGGATTGCCTGGGCCGAAGTCTCCTTGATCGGATCGGAGATGCCCAGCAGTCCGGCGAGCTTGCCATCGATGCTGGCGAAGATCGCGGTCGCGCCTACGGCGCGCATCGCTTCGGCCGCTTCGTTGAGCGTAATCGTATCGATTTTCTGCTCCGCCATGAAGCGCGGTCCGCCGAGGAGGACATGCTTGCCCAACACCGTACCGGTCACGCCGCGCCCGACCGGTGAATCGAAATCGCTCGCCTGCTCCAGAACCAGCTTGCGGTCTTGTGCGGCGCGCAAGATGGCATCGCCCAGCGGGTGCTCGCTGCCGCGCTCAAGGCTGGCGGCGAGGCGCAGGATTTCGTCCTCGTCCCATCCGCTGGCGGTGCGAATACCGGTGACCGCCGGACGCCCTTCGGTCAGCGTACCGGTCTTGTCGACGATCAGCGTGTCGATCTTCTCCAACCGCTCGAGCGCCTCGGCATTCTTGATGAGCACGCCTGCCTGCGCGCCGCGTCCGACGCCAACCATGATCGACATCGGCGTGGCGAGACCCAGTGCACAGGGGCAGGCGATGATTAGCACCGACACGGCAGCGACCAGGGCATAGGTCAGGCGCGGGTCCGGGCCGAACAGCGCCCAGGCGGCGGCGGCGACCAGCGCGACCGCAATCACCACCGGCACGAACCAGCCCGAGACCTGATCCGCCATGCGCTGGATCGGCGCGCGGCTGCGTTGCGCCTCAGCTACCATCTGCACGATCCGCGAGAGCAGCGTCTCGCTGCCGACCTTCTCGGCGACCATGATGAAGCTGCCGGTCTTGTTGAGTGAGCCTGCAATTACCTTGGCGCCCGCTTCCTTGGTGACCGGCATGGATTCGCCGGTGACCAACGATTCATCGATCGACACGCGGCCCTCGGCGATGACACCATCGACCGGCACCTTTTCACCGGGGCGGACCCGCAGATGATCGCCTACAAGGACAAGATCGAGCGTAACCTCTTCGTCCTGGCCATCCGCAGTAACCCTGCGCGCCGTCTTGGGCGCGAGGTCGAGCAGCGCCTTGATCGCGCCGGAGGTGCGCTCACGTGCGCGCAATTCGAGCACCTGTCCGAGCAGGACCAGCACGGTGATGACCGCCGCTGCCTCGAAATAGACCGGCACAGTTCCCATCGCGTCGCGAAAAGCCGGCGGGAACAGCGACGGCGCGAAATGGGCAACGAGGCTGTAGAGATAGGCGACGCCGACACCCATGGCGATCAGCGTGAACATATTGAGGTGGCGCGACTTGAGCGAAGCCCATCCACGCTCGAAGAAGGGCCAGCCCGCCCAGAGCACGACGGGTGTTGCGAGGACAAACTGGATCCAGTTCGATGCCTGCTTGCCAACAATCATCATGAGGCCGGTCAGATGTCCGCCCATCTCAAGGGCAAAGACCGGCAGAGTAAGCACTAGCGCGACCCAGAAGCGGCGGGTCATGTCGGCCAGTTCGGGATTGGGACCGTGATCGGCCGACACAGTTTCCGGCTCCAGCGCCATCCCGCAGATCGGACAGGAACCGGGGCCGACTTGCCGGACCTCGGGGTGCATCGGACAGGTATAGATGACGTCACCGGCGCTGGCGAGCACCGGCGGTGCTACCTTCTTAGAGAGGTACTGATCAGGATGGGCGACGAACTTCGTTTGGCAGCCTGCGCTGCAGAAATGGTATTCCTGGCCCGCGTGGGTTGCGTGGTGTTCGGTGGCAGCAGGGTCCACCTTCATGCCGCAAATCGGATCTGTCGCACTTTCTGCGCCTGTTTTCGGGCCGCCGCCGCAGCTCGCGCCATGTTGGTGCGCCTTGTGATCAGTCGATGCCATATCGATTCTCCTTCAACGCATCATCATGTGGGGTCTGACATCATGTCAGGGTCAAGCGACTATTTTGCCAGTAACAAGGGAAACTGCTCAATCTGCGCTTCGGGCTCGCCAATTTGGAAAGAAACTGCCCGTGCGCGCCATGTAGCCGCGATAGGCATCGCCAAATTCGGCAATCGCAGCCTTTTCTTCATGACGGGCGAGGCGGACGTACATCACGACCAGAACCGGATACATGGCCAGCGTCAGCAGCGTTGGCCATTGCAGCAGAAACCCGGTCAGGATCAGGATGAAGCCGACGTATTGCGGGTGCCTGAGCCGTTCGTAGATGCCGGTGGTCGCCATTGCACCGCGCTGTTGCGCTGCATGGAGTACGGCCCAGCCCACCGAGATCATCCAGAACCCAGCACCAATCAGGACAAAACTGGCCATGTGAAATGGGCCGAAGTGGGGGTTGACCCGCCACCCGAACATCATCTCGAGCAGATGGCCGGCGTCATGCGAGAACCAGTTGACGCCGGGATAGTGCGACTGGAGCCAGCCGGCGAACAGATAGATGGTGAGTGGGAAACCATACATTTCGGCAAAGAGCGCGAAGAGAAAGGCGCTGAATGCGCTGAAGCTGCGCCAGTCCCTCGGCGATTGCGGTTTGTAGAAGCTCAGAGCGAACAGAATGAACACCACCGAGTTGACGAAAGCGAGGCCCCAAAGGCCGAAGCCCTGCATCTGATGCGTGGCCATGGCCACTTCCATCATTGTGCGCCGGCGTCGCCGGCCCCCTTTGTCTTACCGGACGACCGACCGCCGCCGTGTTTGTGACCATGATGCATGAAGAGGTGCATGATCGGGCAGGACAGGAAGAGCAGGAGCGGCAACGCGCCCAGCACATGCGCGGTGTGCTCGGTGAAGAGATAGTAACCGGCCACGATCGCAAAGCCGCCGAAGACGAGTTTTGCCAGGCCGGACATCTTGCCGCCATCATGGGGGTCATGCTCTGCCATGACATGGTCCTTTCAAATGAGGGGATGACTGACGGCCTGCGCTGGCAGGTGAAGATGGAATGCGGCCCGTCACCAGCCTGGCTCCAGCGTTCCGAGCCATGCGACAAGGCCAAGGATCAGGAACGCAGCAGCCAGTTCGACGACCATACTTGATCTTATTCGGCGAATGGTCATCGCTTTGTTTGGGTGGTCGGCGGCGCGTTCCACTGCGGGAACAAGCCGGAACCGGTGGAGCGCTGCGAGCGCAAGCATGAGACCGACCAGCGCCAGCTTGCTGACCATCAGGACAATGTAGGTGGAACCGGTGCCGGGAGCGAGGGACTGGCCGCCGAGAATAGCGAACCCGTTGATTAGCCCTGTGACAATCAGCAGTGCGACAACGACCGACCCTACGACACCGAAACTCCTGAGGCATCGTTCGGCGACAGTCAGATCAGTGAGCGAAGCCTTCGGACGGGCTACCATATAGAAGAGGCAGGCAATCGCGCCCAGCCACACGCCAGCGGCCAGCAGATGCACAATGTCGGCAATCAGGTGAGGCCACGCCAGCGCGCCTTCGGTAGCAACGCCATGTCCGTTCCATGCCAGTGATGCGAGAGCGATGCCGCTCAGGGCGGCAATCCCAGCCAGCGCGTTCGTGTTGTTCGCCGAAACCAGAACGACAAGGGCGAGGGCAAGCACGGTTACTGCAAGGCGTAGAGCAAAGGCCCAGCCCATGGGAGCCGTCAGCAGTATCGAACGGGCAAGGCCAAGGTCGATTGCGTTGAGGGATGTGCCCGACATGCTGGCGATTAACAGGGCAAAACCCAGAATATTTAGCGCGACTGCGCCCAGCCCGAGCAGGATCAGCCATGTCCGAAACGGATGCTGGCTGCGTTCCGAGGCACGCAAGGCATAGAGACCGAAGAGCGGCACACCCAGCTGAAGCCCCTCAATTGCATAGAGTGCGAAGCGTACGGCTATGATCGGTCTCTCGGACATGCTTGTTATCTGACGGTGAAGTCGAATTTGCCCTGGATCCGGTGCGTGTCAGCTGAAACGGCGTGCCAGGTCACCGTATAGGCCCCACGCGGCAAGGCGCTCGCAAAAGTAGCGATCAGTGTCTTGCCGTCGGATGAAAATCTCGTCCGGATCGCGGGCAACGGAGCCATGGCCGTGTGAGCCGCATGATCAGCATGGGACATACCGGCAGGGGCAATTTCCAGACCTGTCAATTGCGGCATCAGCCGTTCGGAGAAGCGAAGGGTTATCTGGCGCGCAGTTTGTACCGCTGCCTTCGCGGCGGGGATCGAGGAAACCAGCTTTGGATGAGCCAGCGCGGGAATGGCCGTTGTCATCGAAATCGCAGCGATGGCGGTGGTAATCGATCTGATGGTCTTCATGCAACACTCCTGGGATATCTGTTGCATTACGCGGGTCGTGCCCTGACCCCTCACATCCCAGCGCAAAATAATCTGAGGGATTGGTTCAGTCCTTGCGTATGAAGGCTGACGAGTTTGGAGAGGCAGAATGACAGATATCGAAAGCGCACTTGCCCGACTGCGAGACCTTCCGGCTGATCCGCGCCTGAGCATGATAGATGCCGCAGTACTTGACGGGTTGCAGCGGGAACTGGCTGCGGGCGGTCGTCAGTCAGGCGGGATGTTTGCAACAGCGGCCGCAGTCGCACTCGTTACCGGGATTTTGGGTTCCGCCATTCCTGGTACACCTGCGAATGCAGCGTCAAATCCGTTTCCGCTGGGAGCGCCTGCGGCGCTTGCCCCGTCGACGCTGCTGACGAGTGCGGAATGAACAATCGGTCCCGCTACCTGCTTGTTATCCTCATCGCGTTTGGTGCGGCATTGGCAGGCGTCTACGTGGGCCGCAGCTATATTGTTCAGCATCCGCCAGTTGAAAGCGAGCTTCATCAACTCCTCCACGAGAAGCTCGATCTGGATTCTGGCCAGGAAACGAAAATCGAAGCCCTCGAAGCGCAATTCGCCATCCAGCGGCAGGCGCTCGAACTGGAACTGCGAGCGGATAACGCCCGCCTCGCGCAGGCTATCCAGACCGAGCGTGGCTATGGCCCGCAAGTCAGCGCCGCGATCGACCGTTCGCATCAGGCGATGGGAGAACTCCAGAAGGCTACTCTTGAGCACATATTCGCCATGCGCAGCGTGCTGAGACCCGAACAGGCCGCGCGGTTTGATGACGCAGTGGTCAAGGCGCTGACCGTCGAGGCAAAATGAGCCTCGATCTTGGCGCGTGTTCGGATGGCGAACTGGCAGCCCTGGCGATCGGCGGCAGGCAAAGCGCCTATACCGAATTGTTGCGCCGGCATCGCGTTGCCATTTTCCGTTTCGCCAGAGCCCATACCGCCGACGACGATGCAGCTCTCGATATTGCCCAGCAGACCTTCATTGCCGGATTTGCCGCGCTGGGGCGCTTCGATCAGTCGAGACCGCTCAGACATTGGCTTACCCGTATTGCGCTCAACAAGTGTCGTGACTGGGCACGGCGCAGAAAGGTTCGCGCGCTCTTCTCGTTTGCGACACCATTGGAAAACGCACCTGATCCGATCGATCTAGCGGCTGACGTCGAACGCGAAGCCAGCGATCGTGAGGAATTGGCCAGTGTTCTTAGCGCAATGAGCAGACTTCCGGCTAAGCTCAAGGACGTGATGGTGCTGCGCACGGTCGAGGGGCTTTCGCAGGCGGAAACTGCCTTGATTTTGCGCATTACCGAAAAAACTGTCGAAACGCGGCTCCATCGCGCACGCCATAGATTGCAGGAAATTTTGAGGGTCTGACGTGTCTGCTGCGTAACTGCACACAACAAATTCAGAACAGGGCAGCGCCTCCGTGATCACCCCACTCGTTCCCGTGCCGGCACTTGATCGCCGCTCACTTCTGCGCAGTGCCAGCCTCGCTGGCAGCGGCCTTGCACTTGCCGCCTGGATGCCTGCCTGGGCACAGCCGGTTTCCCGCGGCATCGTCCGGCCGGTGCCGCAGCTATCGGGCGACACCATTGCTCTTCGAGTTGCCCACGAGATGGTTCGTGTAGACGGACGTGAGGCCCATGTCATTGCGATGAATGGCACCGTGCCCGCGCCGCTGCTTCGACTACGTGAAGGGCAAACGGTCAGGATCACAGTCGCCAACGACCTGGACGAAGAGACCTCGGTTCACTGGCACGGGCTGCTCGTGCCTTTCCAGATGGACGGGGTGCCGGGGGTCAGTTTTCCGGGGATCAAGCCGCATTCGTCATTCACTTATGAATTTCCGCTCGAACAGTCGGGTACTTACTGGTACCACAGCCACTCCGGCCTGCAGGAGGCAATGGGCCATTACGGCCCGATCGTGATCGATCCCAAGGCTGTCGATCCGATCGCTTATGACCGCGAACATGTGGTCGTGTTTTCCGACCACAGCTTCATCCACCCGCATACGCTGTTCACGAAGCTCAAGCAGGAATCCGGCTATTTCAACCGGCAGAAGCAGACGCTGGCGGGGTTGGCGGCGGGCAAAGACCAGACCCATGCCGAGCGCCTTGAATGGGCGCGGATGCGGATGGATCCGACCGACATCCTCGACGTGACCGGTTCGGTCTATACCTACGTCGTCAACGGCTATGGTCCGAATGACAATTGGACGGCGCTGTTCAAGCCGGGCGAACGCGTCCGGCTGCGGTTCATCAACGCATCGGCGATGACGATTTTCAACGTCCGCATTCCGGGTTTGCGGATGACAGTGGTTGCGGCCGACGGACTTCCGGTACGACCGGTCCCGGTAGACGAACTGCAAATGTCCATTGCCGAGACGTACGACGTGATTGTCACGCCGACCGCGGATCGCCCTTACACAATCGTAGGCGAGGCGGCCGACCGTTCTGGCCTCGCCCGAGCGACACTGGCTCCCCGCGCGGGAATGGTCGCTGAGGTTCCGCCTTTGCGCGAACGGCCACTGCTGACGATGAAGGACATGGGGATGGGAGGCATGGATACTCCTGCCTCCGACGATCCACATGCCGGGCACGACATGGAAGGCATGGATATGCCTGTATCCGGTGGCGGCGCGGTGGGGCAGGCAGGCGCTACCGGACACTCGATGTCGATGCGCGACGGAGCCAATGCGCTGCAGGTGGCGCTTGGCCCCGGCGTCCAGTCGATTGCGCCGATGCCCATGGACCGAACCGGAGAACCCGGCGTCGGCCTTGAAAACGTCGGCCACAAGGTTCTGGTCTATCGCGACCTCGTGGCGCTGGAGCGCAATCCAGACGTACGCGGGGCTGCGCGGGAGATCGAGGTTCACCTTACCGGCAACATGGAACGATACATGTGGTCGATGGACGGAAAGACGTTGTCGGAGGCAAAGACGCCGATCCCGCTCAGAACGGATGAGCGGGTGCGGGTGACGCTGATAAATGACACTATGATGAACCATCCGATTCATCTGCACGGGCATTTCTTCGAACTGGTCACTGGACACGGGGCGCACAGCCCGCGCAAGCACACGGTAAACGTCGCGCCGGGCGGCAAGCTGAGCTTCGACGTGACCGGCATCCACGGCGACTGGGCCTTCCACTGTCACATGTTTCTTCACATGCACGCCGGGATGATGCGCGTGGTGCAAGTACGCGATGCGGGAGACGCGGCATGATCCGGCTTGCTTTGTTCGGGGTATCCCCGCTCGTTCTAGCCACCGCGGCGTCTGCCCAGCCCACGCCCCCGCCGATGGATCACGGGATGCATCATGACCACGCCGTGCCAGCCCCGCCAGCCTCGTCGGCGGCACCGCCCCCTCCGCCGACAGAGACCGACCCCCACGCCGGGCATGACATGCACGGCATGAAGGCGATGCCGATCCCCGAGGCCGCACCTAACGATAAGGAAGGCAGGATCGGCACCGATCTGGAGCCGGGCAACGCACCGCCGCCGCCGGTCGCAGGCGATCGCGCTGCCGACACGTACTTCGGTCCCGCTGCGATGGCCGAGGCCCAATCCGCGCTGCTGGGCGAACATGGCGGTATGAAATTCCACAAGGTCCTGTTCAACATCGCCGAGTATCAGGCGCGAAATGGCCGCGACGGGTATCGCTGGGATGCCAGCGCCTGGTTCGGCGGCGACATCGACCGTCTTGCACTCGAGTCCGAAGGCGAAGGCAACTTCGGCGAAGCGAGCCATCATGGTGAGTTGCAGGCGCTCTGGTCCCATGCAGTGGATCCGTACTGGAACCTGCAAGGCGGTGTTCGGCAGGACTTCGGCAAGGGGCCGGACAGGACTTATGCCACTATCGGGATCGAGGGGCTCGCCCCGTATTGGTTCGAGATCGAAACGGCGGCGTTTGTCTCGACGAAAGGTGATGTCCTCGCCCGGATCAAAGGCGAGGTTGACCAGCGGATCACGCAGAAATGGATTTTGCAGCCGCGCCTCGAGGCGAATTTCGCAGCGCAGGACATTCCGGAAAGTGGGATTGGCTCCGGCCTGTCAAATCTCGAACTGGGGCTGCGCCTGCGCTATGAACTGCGCAAGGAATTCGCGCCCTATGTCGGTGTGTCGTGGGAACGTAAATTTGGTGACACGGCGCACTATGCACGCGCAGCTGGCGAGAACGCGTCATCGACGAGCTACGTTGCCGGCATCCGTTTCTGGTTCTGAACGCGCAGCATCCGGGAGCCGCGAATATTTTGCTCAGATTGCGAGGGGGCATTGCGGCACTTGCGTATAGCTTTTCAAGACCGGCTCAGGAGAAGCATCATGAAGATTTTGGCACTCGCAACGACCGTCGCACTTGCCATGACGGGGACAAGCGCCGTCGCGCAAACTCAGCCCTCAACGAGCGCCGAACACGATCATACCCATGGCCAGACCGCTGCGCCGGTCGCCACTCCTCCTGCACCGCCCCTGGCAACTCCAGCCTCGCCCGCACCTCCGGCAGGCCAAAGTATGGAAGGCATGCCCGGAATGGGCGGCATGAAGGGGATGGAGGGCAAGCCAGGTATGGGTGGGATGCCGGGCATGGGCGATATGCAGCATATGCCGATGATGCAGCCAACGGCAGCTAACCCGTTTCCGCCAGCTGAAATGCACATGCACATGGCGATGATGCATGCGACCGGCGCCGATGCGAACGAGACCTATGTGCGCAAGATGATCGAGCATCACCGCGGCGCGATTGCAATGTCGCGCCTTGTCGTGGCCCGCAGCAAGGATACCCGCGTCCTGCGATTGGCGAACCAGGATATCGCGGCACAGACTCGGGACATCGTCGGCCTTCAGGCCTGGCTGAGCCAGCACGGCAAGACCGCACAGTAACAGCGGCAGCGGGAGGAACCGCAATGAGAAAATCCCTACGCCTCGTGGTCTTACTTGCCGTTGCGGTTCCATCCCTTGCTCTCGCTGCTACAACCGGGGTCGTTCACCGCGATCCAGGCTGCGGCTGCTGCGAGAAGTGGTTCGCGCTGGTCAAGCAGCAGTTCGGTCAGAATATCAGAATGATCGATGACGCCCGGCGCAATGCCTACCAAGGCCGTCTGGGCGTTCCCCAGAACCTGGCGTCCTGCCATACAGCGGTAATTAATGGGCTCGTCTTCGAGGGGCATGTGCCGATTGCCGATATGAAGCGAATCCTCCGCGAGCGGCCGCGCGGCGTCACTGGGCTTGCCGTCTCAGGCATGCCCATGGGGTCGCCCGGCATGGAAGTACCCGGCAACCGGCGCGCAGCGTACGTCGTAACTGCATTCGGACCAGCCGGGACGCGGGTGTACGCCCGTTACGTAGCCAGAGGCCTCTAGGTTTGCAGACCGCCTGACGAGAGGGTGTGCCTCGCAGAGAGCAAGTATGAATGCTGGGGTCACTGGATTAGCGCATTGAACTGGCCTGCATCCTGACCGCGCACTGGCAGTAGGAAAAAAGGGGCAAAGCGATGCACGCAGCGACAGGAAGTGCCTCCTGCCGCGGAAACAATCGCGCTTACGGCACCTCGCGAACTATCAGCGTGTCGATCCGGCTCCAGAACAGCAAGGATTCAGCCCTGCTGCCGACGACGAACTGGAGAAAACCGGTCTCGCCGTGTGTCCCGAGCACGAATAGGTCAGCGTTCACGTCCCGTGCGGTCTGTTCGACGACAGCGTCCATCACGCCGTGCCCAAGATGGATCGATATCCTGTTTCGCAAGATCTGCGACAGGTCCGGGTGATCGAGAAATGCTTCCAGGTCGCGCCGCGCCTGCTCTTCCAGGTCAGTGCTTGCGCTCTCTGATCCTGGCCAGCCATCAAGCGGGACATCGTAGACGTGCAGGACATGCAGGGCTGCGTCTGGAAACATGTCGGCCGCCGTCGCCAGGGCCCGGCGCGAACAGCTTGAGAAGTCCGTTGCGACCAGAAGCGAGCGATAGGCGCCATGCGCACGCTGCTTGACCACAAGGACCGGTACCGCGGCATTTGGACCGCATGATCGACCGTCGTCCCGATCAGGAAGTCGCCGACCTGGTTGAACCGGGCAACTCCGGCAACGATCAGCCCGCAGCCGGTTTCCTGCGCTGCCTGGACAATGGCCTGCGGTGCCGGTTCATGGGCCAGGAGAATTTCCGCGGCTAGGGACGGATCCGGCAGTACCGCGCGCACTGCACCCATCGCAAGAGCAGGGTTCCTGTCCGCCCACGATCCCGATTCGATCGCGTGCAGGACTTTGAGCGGTGCGCTCCACGTCTGAGCCAGGAGGCAGGCACGATCGACCGCGCGATCGGACCGCGCACCGAGGTCTGTTGCGACGAGGACAGACATAGCGGGAGTTGTCATGCATTATCCTTCCAAGAATCCATTTCAGCTGCGTTTCGGGGCACCCTGCCCGCGGAGCGAGCTGGCCTAATGGGCCAGCAGCACCGGCAATTGCGGGTCGTCCAGGACAGAACGCGTTGCACCGCCAAGCACGAATTCCCGGGTTTTCGAATGCCCATAAGCCCCCATCACGAGCAAGTCCGCGCCGCTGCTACTGCCGTGATCGAGGAGAGCCTTGCCGGCATCGCGCCCCGTAGCCTCCACTTCCTCAAGGCGGGCAGCGATGTCATGGAGAGCCAGATGACGCTGGGCTTCTTCCAGCACGTGCTGCGCTGCGAACGGCTTGTCCCCTGAGATCGCCACAAGGCGGACCGAACTGGCGGCACGGCAGAACGGCAACGACGCCGTCAGGCCGCGGGCCGCAGCGCGGCTGCCGTCCCAGCCGATGATAATGTCCTGAATCGCGAGGCCTTCCGATCGCGGCCGGGGAAGCAGAAGCACTGGGCGTCCGGAATCGAACACCAGCGCTTCTGCGGCGACTTGGAATTCGACATTGGTTTCGACCGGCACCACCGTCAGATCGTGGGTGCGGGCGATGCGCGCGGGCTCCATGGGATTGACCAGCGGTCCGCACTCCACGAGAAATTGCTCGCCGCGTCGTTCCTTGCCTACCAACGCCGCGAACTCATTGAGGAGGTCGGTGGTCGCCGCGCGGCTCCGCACGTTCTCGCCAGCAATCAGTGCATTGGCGTGCACGAGTTTGTCGGCCAGCCAGTTTCCCACTGCCGGAATATGCGTCTGGCACACAACCCCGGAAAGGCGCGCGTCAAACCGCTCGGCTAGTGACAGCGAGGCATCGAGTCCCCAGCCAGGCGTGCGGTAAGGGTAGCTGACCATGAAAAGCAGGATGTCGCGAATCTCGGTCATCATGGGATTTTCCTCTCTCACGCGTGCTAGATATCATCCCTTGTGCAAGGAGCCTTGATCTACCGCATTCTGCCTAAGGCTGCGCCGCTGCGTCAGTCTGAGGATTCCGGTCTGCAGGGCGGATCGAAATGGCCATTTCGGACAGAGCCTTGAGAACATTGCGCTGCCTTACCATCGGGCGCCGGTCGTAAAGGAAGAATTCGAAGGGCTTCCAGTTCGCCACCCATCCGATGATCAGCAGTCCCTCCCTGAAGAAATCACCATAGGGTTCCGGAATCTGGTTCATTGCCACCATTCCCAGGCCCCAGCAGATCGCCAGAAACAGAAGGCCAGTGAAAAGCGATCGGCGCCAGTCGAGCATCCTGATGCGCAGGTGCCTTTGGTAGACCTCGAGCTTGTAGAGGAAATATTGCCTGATCGCGTCCGGTATTTGGGCAGTTTCCGGCAGACCGATCTTGTCCTCCGGGGCATGGATCACGAGTTGATACCGGGTCTGCGGCGCTTCGAGCGCGCTTTCCAGAATGTATTGTTCGACTTCGTCGTCGAGGTCGCGGCCGACCATGGGCGAGGGGTCGAAGGCATGGAACAGGTCGTTCGGGTTGGCGACGCTCAATCCGATCAGTCCGGGATCCGGGCTCGGTGGTGGTCTGAGCACTGGTACTTCCCTTTCGCGAGCCTGGCTTGTTTGCCGCATTTCTAGCACAGGCACTGTAACGCGGCGAAGTCTTCGAAATCAGAGCCCCGGTTCGCTCCGAAATGCCGATTGCCTGGGTGAGCCGACAGTGTCGTTCTTTCTTCGCGCAAGCGCGCTATAGTTGGCGAAGTTGGTGACTGGACGAGAATCGCTTCGTTCAAGACCGCTGCTGACCCAAGATCCGCCCCGGAGGACATCATGCCAAAAATGAGAGCCGCGATCTTCGTCGAGCCGGGGCGCATCGTCCTTGATGAAAAGCCGATCCCCGACGTTGGACCGCTCGATGCGCTCGTGCGCATTACCACGACCACGATCTGCGGAACCGACGTGCATATCCTGAAAGGCGAATATCCCGTGGCCAAGGGTCTCACCATCGGTCACGAGCCAGTCGGCATCATCGAAAAGCTCGGTTCCGCAGTCCAGGGGTACGAGGAAGGGCAGAGGGTCATTGCCGGCGCGATCTGCACCTCGGGACACAGCCATGCTGCGCTGTGCGGCTGTCACTCGCAGGATGGCCCGGGCACCCCGCATGGATGGAAGCCACTGGGGGGCTGGAAATTCGGTAACACGATCGATGGCACCCAGGCGGAATACGTGCTCGTGCCCGATGCGATGGCCAATCTGGCGCTGGTGCCCGAAGGACTGTCGGACGAACAGGTGCTGATGTGCCCGGATATCATGTCGACCGGACTGTCCGGGGCGGAGAGCGGGGCCATCAGGATTGGCGATACCGTTGCCATCTTCGCCCAGGGCCCGATCGGCCTGTGCGCGACCGCAGGTGCCCGGCTTATGGGCGCGACCACCATCATTGCCGTCGACAGCGTTCCGGCCCGGATGGACATGGCCAGGCGTATGGGTGCCGATCAGGTGGTCGATTTCAGCCGGAGCGACCCGGTGGCCGAGATCATGCGGCTGACCGGCGGGCGCGGCGTCGATGTCGCCATCGAAGCACTGGGCCGGCAGTCAACCTTCGAAGCCGCGATGCGGGTCCTGCGCCCGGGCGGAACGCTGTCATCGCTGGGAGTCTATTCGGAAGACCTCCGCATCCCGCTTGATGCGTTTCTGGCCGGGCTGGGCGACCATACGATCCGGACCACTCTGTGCCCCGGCGGCAAGGAGCGGATGCGGCGGCTGATGGACGTGATCGCCTCCGGCAGGGTCGATACCCGTCCGCTGGTTACGCATCGTTTCGCGCTGGATGATATTGAGGCGGCCTATGATCTGTTCGCGAACCAGCGCGATGGCGTGCTCAAAGTCGCTATTACCCCGTGACGGCGCTGGCGCGGACGGGTGCCCCGATGCATGATCCCTGGCCTGCCTCGACTGGCAGCGCACACGTCCTGTCACCCGATGAACTGCTCGAGGTATTTGGGGTTATGCCTTGACTCCACTTGGGGAGACGGTGCTGGGAAATGCTGAACGCGTGGAGGCCGAGGTCCTGGCCGCCGAACGCACCATCACCGGCAAGGACGTTTCGCTTGAAGGCTTGGTCAGGCTGACCACCGTCGACACGCTCGCCGCGCGGATTGTCACGCCGGCGCTCGCTGCTCTCCAAGCCAGGCAACCTGGCATTATTGTGGAGTTGGTTCCCGACACACGTTCGCTCAGCTTGTCAAAGCGAGAGGCCGATATCGCGCTGCGCATGTCACGCTTTGAGGGGCACGAGGTGGCGGCGCGCCGAGTCGGTGCGCTCGCCATGGGACTGTATGCATCACCGGACTGGGCGGAGCGCCTCGAGCATGGCCCCGTTCGCCTTGTGACGGTGCTGGACGATCATCTGCCCGAGGCGAAATGGCTGCGTGAGGTGTTTCCTGAAGGGACGATCGGTTTTCGCTCGAACAGCCGCGAAGTCCAGCTATCGGCGACGAGATCGGGGGCAGGGGTCGCAGCCCTGGCGCGCTACCGCGCCGATATGGAGCCTGGCCTGGTTCGGCTCCGCACGGACGTTCCTGACCTCACCCGCGATATCTGGCTCGGTGTGCATGTCGATATGCGCGGCATGCCGCGGGTGCGGGCGGTCATGGATGCTGTCGTTGAGGCTCTGCGGAGCAATTCCGCAATCCTCGATCCCGGGTCTTGACGTAGCGGTCTGCGCTGGGGTTTGCCCGACTTGTTCGCGGCCATGCATCCGCATGAATGCCGGCCGGAGGCATGTGTCCGCCGGTTGCATCCACTCGCCCTGCGAACAATGATGGATTGGCAAATCACGTCACGACTTTTTCTGAATCAGTCGAATCCATACAATCGCAAATCCAGAAAGGATGTAAGCGGGAAAGTGCGACCCGAAGGGCTCGTGGCTTTTGTGCTGCGTGATCCTGACTTTCAAAGCGGTTCCTGGACTTGGTCTGGCGAACCGCTTTTTTTGCCGATTGCATAGTTCAGAAACAGCAAACCCGCCTCACACCGGTTCGGCGCAGCCCTTCCGCCGCTCGTCATGGACCATAAGCTCAACGGCCACAGGGTAGCTCTTGTCCGACATGCCGTCCGAACAGCTGGGTGCCTTACGGGTCCGCAATACGAACGGTCGACCGTCAAGCGCGCCCGTCCACATGCCACCATGCTGCGTTGCCGTGTACCGGGTCCAGAGCCGGGTGCCGGGCTGATCCTCCGGGTGGGAATAAGTTACGCAGCGACCTTCGATTCGCGCGGCCCAGAACGGTTCGGTGCCGATTGCGCGCATGGGCTGTGCCGAAAGTTCCCGGCCGTCCTGAACGAGGCAGGGGCTGACCAGTCGGCCTGGCATTCCCGCGTGCGGCGTCCCCGCTGCTGGCCGGTTGCGGCAGCCGGCGACGAACGACCTGACAACGTCCTGGGGCACAGCAGGATGGGGACCGCTGGTCTGGGAGCCATAGCTTGCCGAGACCGGGCCGCCCACGAGCGCCGCGAGGTTGGACGGCACCGCTCCCGTCGCAGTGACGCCGCCAAGCTGGCGATCGCCACGGAAATCGGCAACAAGCGCTTCCACTTCGCCGGCACTGCCGATCGACAGCCGGTCCTCGCTGCCGATCGGCGTGAAGCCGGGTACATTGACCTGTAGCCGTTTTTCCTCCGAGGGGCAGGTAAGCGACAGGATCGGGTGGCCGGCTTGCGTTTGCAGGACCAGCACGGTGGCCTCAGCGTTTGCCTGCAAGACCCAATGCGCGTCCGGGCGCTTCGCGGCAGCAATCGTTGGTGAGTCCGAACGCCGTTCATCTGCTGCCGAGGCGCTGCTGCCGTTCCTGGCATCTTCCTGACGATCACAAGCGCCCAGAAGCATTGCGGAAATGATGATCGGAAGAAGGTTTTGCATCCGGGCATCCATGCATGTGAGGTGTCGGCAAACCTGTAAGGCGCGTTGCATCCCCGACAGACGCCGAGTGTGCAAGGCATGTCATCGCCAAAGCAGCATTTTCATGGGCTTCCAGGAGACCTCGCATGACGGAAGCATTGTGCCGCTGCTTTGCGGTAGCAGGCCACCATTCAATATATCCAGCGCAATCTGCGAATTGCCCGGGCACTGGCCCGGCGCCAAACCGATGAAGCCGCCGGCTTTTCGCTCATCGTTCGATGCCCATCACGCTTTATCATTCCGTCAGAAGTCCATATCGTGGCATCATATTCAAAAGAGCTGATCGCGAATCCCCGATCGATCGATCTATTTAGCGACGGGCTCTAACGCGGACTTTCCCAACTTTGCTGGCTTGCCCTGCGCCATCTGAAAACGGCGTTGATCGACCATGAACTGCCACCTACGCAGCTGCGCTTGACCAGCAACAACGGAGATTGCGAATTGACCAGTTCACGCATTGCGAATGTCGCGCTCCAATCGCGGGTCATGGATGCCGAGGCGGCCGCAGCGCTCATCGCACCGGGAACGACGGTCGGCATGAGCGGCTTTACTGGCTCCGGCTACCCCAAGGCGGTGCCGCTGGCGCTGGCGCGGCGGATCGAGGCGGCGCACGATGCCGGCGATCCGTTCTCCATCAGCGTGTGGACCGGCGCTTCGACCGGGCCTGAACTGGACGGCGCATTGGCCAAGGCCAAGGGCATCGAATTTCGCCTGCCCTACAATTCCGATCCGATTGCCCGCGGGCAGATCAACCGCGGCGAGATGAACTATTTCGATATGCACCTTAGCCAGGTCGCGCCGATGGCGTGGCAGGGCTTCCTTGGCCCGCTGGATACCGCGCTGGTCGAAGTGACGGCGATCCTGCCCGATGGCTCGCTGGTGCCCGCCTCGTCGGTGGGCAACAACAAGACCTGGCTGGACCGGGCAAACCAGATCATCCTGGAGGTCAATCGCTGGCAGAACCCCGCGCTGGAGGGGATGCACGACATCTATTACGGCACGGCGCTGCCGCCGCACCGCGTGCCGATCCCGCTGATCAGGCCTGATGACCGGATCGGCCAGCCGACCTTCCGCTGCGATCCTGCCAAGATCGTCGCCATTGTCGAAACCGACACGCCCGATCGCAACCAGGCGTTCAAGGCGCCCGACCAGAGCGCACTGCTGATCGCCGGCCACCTGATGGAATTCTTCGCGCATGAAGTGGCGAAGGGGCGGCTTCCGGCCAACCTGCTGCCGCTGCAATCGGGCGTCGGCAATATCGCCAATGCCGTGCTGACCGGCCTGATCGACAGCCCGTTCGAGAACATGACCGCCTATACCGAGGTCTTGCAGGACGGAATGCTGGACCTGCTCACCTCGGGCAAGCTGCGCATGGCCTCGTCGACCGCGTTTTCGCTAAGCCCGGAGGCGGCACACGCGCTCAATGCGGATATGGACCGCTACCGGACACGGATCATCCTGCGCCCGCAGGAAATGAGCAATCATCCCGAATTGATCCGCCGGCTCGGCTGCATCGCCATGAACGGCATGATCGAGGCGGATATCTATGGCAACGTCAATTCCACCCATGTCATGGGATCGGCGATCCAGAACGGCATCGGCGGCTCGGGCGATTTTGCCCGCAATGCCTATATCTCGATCTTCATGGCGCCCTCGACCGCCAAGGGCGGAGCGATCTCGACGATTGTGCCGCAAGTCAGCCATGTCGATCACATCAATCAGGATGTGCAGGTGATCGTGACTGAACGTGGCCTGGCCGATTTGCGCGGGCTTGCGCCAAAGCAGCGTGCCCGGCTCGTTATCGAGAAATGCGTTCACCCTGACTATAGGGCAATGCTCGCCGATTATTACGAGCGGGCACTGCGCGATTCCTATGGTAAGCACTCGCCCGCCTTGCTGGGCGAAGCCCTATCCTGGCACCAACGCTTCATCGCGACTGGCTCCATGCAATTCTTTTCGGGACAGTGAGGTTCCAATAAGCGCATCAATTGAACTGGCGAGGTAGAGCACGGATGTATCGGCGCTTACGCCATCAAGCTTGGAAGATGACCGCCCGTGCCTTTGAAACTAAAACATATTTTTCCGGTGGTCCTTGTGCTGACTGCCGGTTGCAGCGGTCCAGAGGTAAGCAAAACAAGGGAACCTGAGGCTCAATCAGAACTTTCTGAGCTCCCCCCGAGCATTCCAGCTGCGGAATTGCAGGCAGAGGCGCAGGACACACAAGTCCGCGAGTTCTACGAAAAGGCCGACTGGGCGGCCATTTGGTCGCCGCGTGCAGAGCAGGCATTGAGGGCCGCGCTTGGAAAGCGGGCGGACCACGGCCTGGACCGCGTGCATTTTCACCCGGAATTATCGAAGCTATCCGCCCCAGCGCGCGAGATTGCCCTGACCAGTGCTGCCCTGATGTTCGCAGGCGCGCTGGCTCGCGGTGTCGCTGATCCAGCGAAGCTCCACACCATATACACCCATCCTCGCCCTGAGGTAGATCTCGCATCAGGATTGGCCACAGCGGTTCGGGCTGGCCGGGTGGATGCGTGGCTGGATAGCCTCGCGCCGGATACCCCTGAGTATCGCGCTTTGGCGGACACCTACCTGCAGCAGCAAAAGGCAGCGTCCCAGGAGAACGTCGCGCAGATTGCCAGCGGAGACCTGATCCATCCAGGCGACCGGGATCCACGGATCCCCCAGATCGTGACGGCGCTCGTGGAACATCGCTACCTGGCTATGCCGGTGACGACCGAGGCCTCGCCATCGCAGCCCGTAGATGGCACCCTTTACACCGTAGGTATCGTAAGGGCCGTGAAGGCCTTCCAGCACGACTACGACATCAGGGATGACGGTGTCATCGGCGTCGATACGTTATCCATTCTCAATGTGCGGCCTGGCGACCATGCGCGGTCGATTGCGGTGGCGATGGAACGATTGCGCTGGCTCACACGCGAGCCACCGGCGACACGCATCGACGTGAATACTGCGGCGGCTGAACTGAGCTATTTCCGCGATGGCGAACTGGTCGATCAGCGCAACGTCGTCGTCGGCAAGCCGGGCAAGGAAACGCCGCAAATATCCACTTCCATGTTCCGCCTCGTTGCCAATCCCACATGGACGGTGCCGAAATCGATCCAGAGGGGGGAATTGGCCGGAAAAAGTGCAGCCTATTTCCGGCGCAACAACATGAGCTGGCGCAACGGCTGGATCGTTCAAGGGCCCGGGCCCCGCAACTCGCTTGGCCTCGTCAAGTTCGACCTGCAAAACAGCCTGGCAATCTATCTGCACGACACGCCCGCAAAAACGCTGTTCGACAAGCACCAGCGTCAATTGAGCCATGGTTGCGTCCGCGTCAGTGACGCGCTGGGTTTTGCCCAAATGCTCGCTGAACAGCAGGGTATCGCCGACCAATGGTCCAGGGCGCGTGCGAGCGGCAAGATCGCTTACGTCAGGTTCCCCGAAGCGATACCCGTCAGGCTGCTCTATCGCACCGTCTATGTGAGCCAGGCCAACCAGGTGACGTACCGGACAGATCCCTACGGCTGGAATGTTGCCGTTGCAGAGGCGCTTGGCTTTGGCAAAGATGCCGGCAAGCAGTTCAGGAGCGATGTAGACGACATCGGGCCGTGATGTCTCGTGCCGCCTCTGCCTTTCTATTCGGATTGTTCAGGGCGGACACGATTCAATCTACCGGATACCGATCAATATTTTGCAATTAAGTTTAACGTCAATGTCAGGAGAAACACCGGTGTCCCGACTTCACCTACACCCGGAAAGCCATCTCGTCTCGCGCATCGGCTGGTTGCGGGCGGCTGTTCTCGGGGCCAATGACGGGATCGTTTCGACGGCCAGTCTAATCGTAGGCGTGGCAGCGGCATCCACCGCCACCTCCGAGGTTCTGATCGCAGGCGTCGCCGGCCTCGTCGCCGGGGCCATGTCCATGGCTGCGGGCGAATATGTTTCCGTCAGTTCCCAATCGGACACCGAACAAGCCGATCTCGCCCGCGAGCAGGCAGAGCTAGCCGGCCAGCCGGATTACGAATGCGAGGAACTGACACGCATCTACATGGACCGTGGTGTCGATGCAGACCTCGCCCGACAGGTGGCTATCCAGCTGATGGCAAAGGACTCGCTCGGTGCCCATGCGCGCGACGAACTTGGCATTTCGGAGATGACCGCAGCTCGCCCGATCCAGGCGGCGCTAACCTCTGCAGCGACATTCGCCGCTGGCGCTGCCATGCCGCTCGCCATGGTCTTGCTGATGCCGCGCTCCCTGCTGGTGGCGGGCGTCTCGATTGCCTCGCTGATTTTTCTGGCTCTTCTCGGGGGCATCGGCGCGCGCGCTGGCGGAGCCAAGGTCGTGAGGGCCACCCTGCGCGTAACCTTCTGGGGCGCTCTAGCCATGGCATTGACGGCAGGCATCGGAACGATCTTCGGGACGGTGGTCTGATCGTCTTGAGGAATCGCAACCCAGATCAAGTCCGGCAATTCCGGTTGCAAGCAAGGCCCGAGAGTTATGACGAATCCTGAAATCTCGGGGCAACAGCCAAGCCAGGCTTCGCTCTCCGGATTGAGCGACGCCGAGGCCGCCGAGCGCCTGAGGACGGAAGGTTACAATGAACTGCCGCGTACCGGGCAGCGCACATTTGCGCGCATTATCCTTGATGTCCTGCGCGAACCCATGCTGGCGATGCTGATCGGGGCGGGCCTCATATACATGGCCCTGGGCGACCTTCAGGAAGCCCTGATCCTGGTTGCGTTCGCCGGGCTTTCGATCCTCATCACTGTCGTCCAGGAAACCCGCACCGAACGGGCGCTCGAAGCTCTGCGCGATCTGACCAGTCCGCGGGCTCTCGTCATCCGCGATGGGGCAAGGAAGCGCATCGCCGGGCGGGAGGTGGCGCGTGGCGATCTCGTGGTGCTGGCCGAAGGCGATCGGGTGCCCGCCGACGGATGGATCACGCAAAATGACGGGCTTCATCTCGACGAATCGCTGCTGACCGGGGAATCCGTTGCCGTCCGCAAGACCGCCTGCGGGGCTGATGCGCCAACGGCCATGGCGCGTCCGGGTGGAGACGACCTGCCGTTCGTCTATTCGGGATCGCTGGTCGTGCGCGGGACGGGGCTTTGCGCCGTCACCGCAACAGGTCTTGCCAGCGAGATCGGTCGCATCGGCCGTGTTCTCTCCACGCTTGAAACCGAAGCGCCCCGCCTCAGGCAGCAGACGCGCCGGTTGGTGTTGTGGTTTGCGGCGACGGGCGCTGCGGCCAGCGTGCTCGTTGTCCTTCTTTACGGACTGTTTCGCGGGAGCTGGCTGGAGGCCGCACTGGCCGGGATAGCGCTCGGCATGTCGATGCTGCCCGAGGAATTCCCGGTGGTGCTCACCATCTTCATGGCGATGGGCGCCATGCGCATGTCTCGCAACCGGGTGCTGACCCGCCGGGCGGCAGCGATCGAGACACTGGGTGCTGCCACGACCCTTTGCACCGACAAGACCGGCACGCTGACGCAGAACCGGATGCGGATAGCCGAACTGCGTCTCCCTGACGGCCGCATCCTGCTGCATGACGATCAGCAGAAACTCCTGCTGGAGGACGAATTCCACCTTCTCGCCGAGTTCGGCATTCTGGCCAGCGCCCAGCAGCCGCTGGACCCCATGGAAGTGGCCTTCCACGAACTCGGTGATGAACACGCGCCGGAAACCGTGAGGGTGCGCCAGAACGCTGGCTGGACACTGGACCATCACTATCCGCTCGACCCCGCCCTGCTGGCGATGTCGCATGTGTGGGGCAACCCGGATACGGCCGAGGAACGGATCATCGCCACGAAAGGCGCGCCTGAAGCGGTCGCCGAACTTTGCGGTATGACCGGAAACGAGAAGGCGAGGCTGAAGGACACCATCGATGCCATGGCCAGCAAGGGATTGCGGGTGCTGGGCGTTGCCGATGCGCGCTGGTCCGGCGCTGAACTGCCGAAATCACAGCGAGCCTTCAGCTTCACTTTCCGTGGCCTGGTCGGCCTTGCCGATCCCCTGCGCGCTTCGGTCCCCGATGCCGTGCGCCACTGCCGCGAGGCCGGCATCCGCATCATCATGATCACCGGCGATTACCCGCAGACTGCCCGCGCCATCGCGCGGCAGGCAGGGATAGATGCCGACAATGTGCTGACGGGCGAAGACCTGGCGGCCATGTCTGAAGACGACCTCAGGCAGCGCATCGGCTCGGTCAACGTCTGTGCGCGCATCATGCCGGAACAGAAACTACGTCTCGTCGAGGCGTTGAAGGCATCGGGAGAAATCGTCGCCATGACGGGCGACGGCGTAAACGATGCGCCTTCGCTCAAGGCGGCACATATCGGCATCGCCATGGGCGGACGCGGCACCGATGTTGCCCGCGAGGCGTCGGCCATCGTGCTGCTCGATGATGACTTCGGCTCGATCGTCAAGGCCATCCGTATGGGACGGCGAATCTATGACAATCTGCGCAAGGCAATGGGCTTCATCGTTGCGGTGCACATTCCGATCGCTGGCCTCGCGCTGCTGCCGCTGCTGACCGGCATGCCCTTGTTGCTGGGCCCCATCCACATCGCCTTCCTGGAGATGATCATCGATCCTGTCTGTTCGCTCGCCTTCGAGGCCGAGGAGGACGAGCGCAACGTCATGGCCAGGCCGCCACGCAGACCGGATACATCATTGTTTTCGCGCTGGCTGGTGGGTTGGTCGGTTATCCAGGGTAGCCTGGCATTTGGCGTGACAGGGGGGCTCACATTCTATTTTTGGAGTTTGGGCATGGGCGAGGAACAGCTCCGTTCCACCGCCTTTCTCACGCTCGTTCTCGGTATCACCAGCCTGATCCTGATCAACCGCCGCTTCAGCTCTTCGATCATGGCGGCGCTTCGCAGGTTTAATCCGGCGCTCAGCGTAGTGCTTGGGTTAGTGGCCGCGATCTTGCTGGCAACACAGTTTATTCCTCCGATTGCCGACTTGTTCAATTTTGCGCGCGTCGCTCCTGAGGAAATAGGGATCATTGCGCTCGCCAGCATTGTCATGCTGTTCGTCCTCGAACGGCTGAAGCCGCTGTGGGGTAGCCGATTGCTGGAATAGGTTGGGTTTTGACCCCGGTCATGGCAAAACCGGACTTAGCAGGTCACCCTACAAAATGTTACGATCAGATCCGACCCCGCTTCGGCTCAGTCCGCCATATGCATCACCGCAACTGTCATCTTCTGGCTCTGATCAGTCACGTAGCAGATGTCCATGCCTCCCGCAGCCACTCCCGAACCTGGTGGTCGACTTCTGTTGCGCCATTGATCTCCAGGTGATGAGTGAAGCGACCTGGCTCGGGCTCGACTATTTCCTTCCAGCGCAGAGATCGGTCTCTTCGCTGTAGGAAAATGCTCAAAACCAGCGGTGGATGGCTTCCGCTGAGATATTGGTTCGGCCGCCAAACAGCGGCAAATGGGTACTTCCGATAAAACCCGATCTGACTTTTCGATACGCGCCGTTCCGCTTCGCCAACTGCTCTCACCGCAGAGTCGATTGCGGAGAATATCGAGCGGGCGCGCGCGTCCGACCCAAGATAGTCGCTCTCATTCAAGCAAAAAGACCCTGCAACCCCTTCCTCTCAATTCGTGGCAGAGCGGGGATTTCTCCAGTAGGTTGCTAACACATATTGCTAGCGACCATCGCCCCCTGAATGCTGCAACACCGGCGAGCTCAGCTGCAACCCCATCATCAATGAGTCATCCTGAACCTAGATGACGCCAAAGGCTGTCATGGCAGCTGCTACACGCTCAAACCCTGCGATATTTGCACCCAGAACATAGTCGCCAGGGGCGCCGTATTCCTCGGCGGTCTCGGCACAGGTATCATGAATGTTGCGCATGATGGCGGCGAGGCGTTCCTCGGTTTTCTCGAAGCTCCAGCTATCGCGCGAGGCATTCTGCTGCATTTCCAGGGCTGAAGTCGCAACTCCGCCGGCATTGGCCGCCTTGCCCGGCCCAAACAGCACTCCCGCGCCCTGGAAGACGCGGACGGCATCGGGCGTACAGGGCATGTTCGCCCCTTCGCCCACAGCCACCACCCCGTTGTTGACCAATGCGCGCGCATCCTTGCCGGTCAACTCGTTCTGCGTGGCCGATGGCATGGCAACATCGCACGGAACATCCCAGATCGAACCGCCCTCAATGTAATGGGTGCCGTTGCCTTTGCTGCGCGCATACTGCGAGATCCGTTCGCGGCGAATCTCCTTGATCTCTTTGACCAGATCGAGATCGATGCCATTTTCATCGACAATGTACCCATTGGAGTCCGAGCAGGCGATGACAATGCCGCCGAACTGCCGGATCTTTTCAATCGTGTAGATCGCCACGTTGCCGGATCCGGACACCACGCATTTGCGGCCTTCGAAATCCATGCCCTTAGTGGCGAGCATGCTCGAGACGAAATAGGTTGCCCCGAACCCGGTGGCTTCGGTCCGCGCCCGTGAGCCGCCGTAGACCAGCCCCTTGCCGGTCAGCACCCCGGCTTCGTACCGATTGGTCAAGCGCTTGAACTGGCCAAAGAGGTAACCGATCTCGCGCCCGCCAACGCCTATGTCGCCAGCAGGCACATCGGTGTATTCGCCCAGATGTCGTTGCAATTCAGTCATGAATGACTGGCAAAAACGCATGACCTCGCCATCGGAGCGTCCACGAGGATTAAAATCCGAGCCGCCCTTGCCACCACCAATCGGCAGTCCTGTAAGCGCATTCTTGAAGATCTGCTCGAACCCAAGGAACTTGATGATCCCGAGGTTGACCGAAGGGTGGAACCGCAGGCCACCCTTGTAGGGGCCGAGCGCGGAGTTGAATTGGACGCGAAAGCCACGATTGATCTGCACCTGGCCCTGATCGTCAACCCATGGCACGCGGAAAATGATCTGACGTTCAGGCTCGCACAGACGCTCTATCAGGGCATGATCGGCATAATAGGGCTTCTTGGCGATCACGCGCCCGAGACTTTCCAGCACCTCGATGACGGCTTGGTGAAACTCGGTTTCGCCGGCATTGCGGCGCAGCACCTCAGCGAGCATGGGTTCAAGCTTTTCATCAATCTTGGTCATTGAAATTTCCTGGGTCCGACGCTGGGGTGGGCTACTGCTTGCGTGCATAAGCGAGAGTGACCGACTTTTCGATAGACGTGCTACCGTGCTGGCAATTGTGGTCGTGCTGACGGAGCTTTGCATTGTTCTTAAAACGTTTCTCGGTCTTTGGCTGCGCCCTTCTTGCGGCTGTTGTCTCTGGTGCTTTTCTCCCTGCGGCTTGGGCCGTCTCCGTTTTCGCAATTTCGGGGGTCTTGGCGCTGATCGGCCTGTTTGACCTCGCGCAGCCGGTCCATTCGATCCGGCGCAATTACCCGATCATTGGTCGGATGCGCTGGTTTTTCGAGGATATTCGTCCGGAGATACGCCAGTATCTGATCGAGGATGACTATGAGCAGCTGCCGTTTTCCCGGAGCCAGCGGTCATTGGTCTACGCGCGGTCAAAGAACGAAAGCAGCGAGCGCGCGTTTGGCACCCAACTCGATGTTTATGAAAGCGGCTATGAATTTATCGGGCATTCGAACCGCCCGGTGCCCCCCGGTGATCCCGCTACGTTCCGGGTCGACATTGGTGGCGGCGATTGCAGGCAACCCTACCGAGCATCAATCCTGAACATCTCGGCGATGAGCTTCGGGGCGCTGAGTGCCAACGCCATCCTGGCCTTGAACCAAGGCGCAAAGCTGGGGGGCTTTGCCCATGACACCGGCGAGGGGAGTATCAGTCCGCACCACAGGCACCATGGCGGCGATCTGATCTGGGAAATCGGCAGCGGGTATTTCGGATGCAGGAGCGCCGATGGTGGTTTTGACCCACGAGCCTTTGAGGAGAAAGCCACGGATCCACAGGTCAGGATGATCGAGATCAAGCTCAGCCAGGGCGCCAAACCTGGCCACGGCGGAATTCTGCCGGCCAGCAAGATCACCGAAGAAATCGCCCAGACCCGCGGTGTGCCAATGGGCCAGGACTGCGTTTCTCCTGCCCGGCACAGTGCCTTTTCCACGCCGAACGAGTTGATGGCCTTCATCGCGGAGCTCAGGCAGCTTTCCGGCGGCAAGCCTGTCGGGTTCAAGCTGTGCATTGGCCAGCCGTGGGAATTCATGGGTATGGTCAAGGCCATGATGGACACAGGCATCCTGCCTGATTTCGTCGTGGTCGATGGTGCAGAGGGCGGGACAGGCGCGTCGCCTCTCGAGTTTTCAGATCATCTCGGCATGCCCATGCGGGAAGGCCTGCTCTTTGTGCACAACACCTTGGTCGGCACGGGCCTGCGCGACAGGATCAGGATCGGCGCTGCGGGAAAGATAGTCAGCGCCTTCGACATCGCTGCGACGCGAGCCCTGGGAGCCGACTGGGTGAATGCCGCGCGAGGGTTCATGTTCGCTCTGGGGTGCATTCAATCGCTGTCCTGTAATACCAACCGTTGTCCCGTCGGCGTCGCGACGCAGGATCCGCTGCTCCAGCGCGCCCTGGTGGTGCCCGAAAAGGCCGAACGCGTGTTTAATTTTCACAGGAATACGCTTCATGCGCTGGCGGAAATGCTGGCCGCCGCAGGCCTCGATCATCCCAGCCAGATCGGTCCGCATCACTTGGTGCGTCGGGTCAGTCAGACCGAGGTCCGCCTGTTTTCGCAACTTCATACCTTCCTGGCCGAAGGAGAATTGCTAAGCGGAAGCTGTCACTCCAGTTTCTACAAGAACGTGTGGGACATAGCTCGTGCCGACAGCTTCGAGTTGTTGTGACATCTTTTCCGGCGCGGCGTGAAGCCTGGATAATTGATAGTCCGGCCACTGGGTTCACGTATGTCAAATCAAGCTGGCCGAACGGCTTTGCAGTGGCCTGAAGGAGGCTGAAGGCAGGGGTAGGATTGGATCTCGGAGCCCGCAACAGGAGGTTGGAAGCTCTCGGGAGACTTCCCCTGGAGCAACTGCTATCGGGCCGAGATGAGAAGACTGTTTCCCGGCGCTGGCAAGGCCGATTTCGCGATTGATTTTGGCACGGCCAATACGCGGGTGGTGTCGGCTGATGGCGGTGTCCTGTTCGATGAACCGTCGCTCTGCTGCTTCGCGGGGCGCGTCGATGCCGGTGAACTGGTCACTGCCGGAGCTGCCGTTGGCCCCATGCAGGAGCGTGCATCCGGAGACCTGCGGATCGTGCGCCCTCTGCATCGCGGAGTGCTTTGCGATATCGCGGCGGCCCGCGACTATCTGGCCTATGCCGTGCGATCGAGTGTCGGCCAGCGCAGGCTCCGCTCCTTTCGCGCAATCATCGGAGTGCCAGCTGACGCTACCAACGCAGAGCGTGGCGCGCTGCTCACCGCGGCAAGCGATGCTGGTCTGGGAGCTGTCGAACTGTTGACGGAACCCTTGGCTGCCGCGTGGGGAGCAGGCCTTCATGTCGATCATCCCCGCGGCTCCATGATCGTGGAATGCGGTGCCGGTACGACGGAGGCGGCCGTCCTGTCACTGGGCGGAACCTGCGCGACCGCATCCCTACGCGGTGGAGGCGATGCGCTTGATCGCGCGATTGCCGATCATCTCCATTTTCAGCACAAGTTCCTTATCGGCATGAACACTGCTGAACACGCGAAACGCGACATCGTCAGGATGCTCCAGGATCAGGCAGCCCCTGCCGCCACGGTCCGGTTGAAGGGGCGCGACCTCGTGAACGGATTGCCCGCAGCCCTGGAACTGCCGATAGGTGATCTGCTCCCCGTGGTCGAAAAGCATATTGCCGGCATCACCAGGATGGTTGTGAACCTGCTGGGCCAGATATCGCCCGAACTGAGCCGCGATATCCACGATGACGGCATTGTCCTGACCGGCGGCAGTGCAGCCATCAATCTTGTCCGGCCGGCATTGGCCCAGGCCACCGGGCTGCATGTCGCCCTTGCTTCGAACAGCGCTTATTGCGTGGCAAGCGGCCTGCAAAAGGCGCTCCTGCACTGATCGGGGCGTGACACCTAGTTTGACTTGAAGATCGCTTGCGGCCATCATCGTGTCATGTTCCGGATTGCCACACGTCAGCGTCAGCGCTGCCATGCGAGTTCGCTTCTCGTGGGCCAATAGCCCCGGACAGCGAGAGCCACGTCCGGCGCAGTCCGGGGCAAAACCGACCATCACCTTTACATCGCGCTTTTCCAGCGCACCGCGCCTGCATAACCGGCGCTGACGGAGAACACCATGACCACCCATCGCAAGGCCCGGGCCCGGCCACCGATCCAGATTCGTGAAACCGACGCTGAACGGATCGGAAATCTTGCCATCGAGGCGGAGGAACGGCTGCCGCAGGTGGCCGAACTGCTCCTCGCCGAGATCAACCGCGCCAAGGTTGTGCAGGATTCCCGGCTGCCGGGGGATGTCGTCGCCATGCAATCGATCGTTAAGTTTGTTGACGAGGCGAGTGACGCCGAGCGCACGCTGCAACTTGTCTACCCTCAAGCTGCCGACATCGAAGCGGGACGCATTTCGATCCTGTCGCTGGTTGGGGCTGGATTGCTCGGCCTGAGACCGGGGCAGTCAATTTCATGGCCCGATCGTGCCGGAAAGCAGCGGGCCTTGCGGATCATGGAAGTAAATCAGGAATAAGGTAAGGGCGGCACATCGCCCACCCGCACAATCGCAGGCATTCGGGCTCAGCCGGAAAACGTGACGGATGTTCGGGTGAGGCGCACCCCACCCGAAAGTCCGCCTGGTTCAGCGGATATTCCTGCGCTGCACCATGTTGACGATCCCGAGCAGGATCACGGCGCCGACGAAGGCAATGATCAGCCCGGTCAGAGAAAATTCCTGCACACTGCCGCTGATGCCGAGCAGTGGTCCGGCAACCGCATTGCCGATCAGCGAGCCGATGCAGCCGACAACGATATTCCAGAAAATGCCCATCGAGGCATCACGGTTCATCACCTTGCTGGCGAGCCAGCCGGCGATGCCGCCCACGATCAGTGCAATGATCCAACCCATAGTCTCTTCCTCCTCAGTTGCGGATTTCCAGGTGCGTCACGCTGACGTCCACGAATTGATCGTTGCCGATGTTTTCCGGTGCTTCGCCAGGTGACAGCATGACCCGCCAGATCAAGGCGCCGATCGCCGCACCCACAAGAGGGGCGACCCAGAACAGCCACAATTGGCCCAGGGCCGCGGTGTCGGCGAAGATGGCCACGCCTGTGGACCGGGCCGGATTGACCGAGGTATTGGTGACGGGGATCGAGATCAGGTGGATCAGGGTCAGCGCCAAGCCGATCGCGATCGGCGCAAAGCCTGAAGGGGCCGCCTTTGATGTCGCCCCCAAAATGACGATCAGGAACCCTGCCGTCAGAACGATCTCGATCAGCAGGGCTGCCTGCATCGAGTAGCCGCCGGGGGACAGGTCGCCAAAGCCGTTCGATGCAAAACCGCCGGCGCTCCACCCGGTCTTGCCCGAGGCGGTGGCGTAGAGCACGACTGCGGCGGCAACCGCGCCTACCACCTGAGCAATCCAGTACGGGATCAGCTCCTTCCACGAGAACCGATTGGCCAGCGCCAGCCCGAGCGAAACCGCGGGATTGAAATGGCCGCCGGAAATCCCGCCGACTGCATAGGCCATTGTCAGGACCGTCAGGCCGAAGGCCAGCGAGACACCGGTGAACCCGATGCCGAGCTCCGGAAATCCGGCGGCCAGGACGGCCGAACCGCAGCCTCCGAATACCAGCCAGAATGTGCCGACGAATTCGGCTGCGAATTTGCGTATCATTGGCTCTCCCCCTTTCGCTTGTGTGGCGCCATGAGACCAGTAGGCTGCGCCGCCCGTGTCAGCGGCCGAGCCGTCCTGCCATGCCCAGAATGTCGTCGAGTGGATTGCCATCGCCGTCGAGGTCGATCAGCGACGCAAGACCACCAAGACCGCCGCTTTGCGCCGCTCCGCCTTGACCGCCGCCCATCACGCCGCCGAGTACCTGGCCCAGCATGCCCCCAAGGCCGCCGCCCTGTCCGGTGTCACTGGCCCCGCCGCCCGCTTTCTGGCTGGCCAGATACCCGGTGACGGCCATGGCCAGCAGCGGCAGCATCTTCTTGAGCAGCGCAGGATCGATGCCGGTCGATTGCGAGGCCTGGCCAGCAACAGTCCGGCTGACCTCCTTCGAGCCAAAGATCTGGCCCAGGATTTCATTGCCAGGTGCTGCGGGGGTCGGAGCACTGCCGGTCACTGCCTCCAGCAGGCCGCCGCCGCCGGCACCGCCCAGCATGTCGATCAGTCCGCCAAGACCGCCCGGCGCGGGCTGCGCCTGCTTCTTGAAGCCGCCGAGGATGGCGGGAAGCAGCGCCTCTGCTCCGGTACGAGCTGTTGCGGGGTCGACACCCAGTTCACGTGATATGGAATCAAGCGCCCCAGTCTGTTTCATGATGTCTGCAATATTCACAGCGGCCTCCTGTTCTTAAACGACGCCAGACGTGTCCGACAGACGTCATGATCATCGCCCATGACTTGCCAAAGCAACATGGCTCCCACACACTCGTTTCGGGATGATGTCAGAGAGTAAGGAGAAGCGCGATGAGTTTTTTCGGTAAGATCAAGGACGCCATTTTCGGCAAGAAGGCGGAGGCGGCTCCGGCTGCACCCGCACCCGCACAGACCACGGCGGCGGCTCCCGCGGCACCGACACCAGTCGCACCGCAGCCGGTTTCCGAAGTCGACGTGGAAGCCATCCTCAGTGGCCTTGCGGCAAAGTCCGACCAGAAACTCAACTGGCGAACCTCGATTGTCGACCTGATGAAGCTGCTCGGCATCGATTCCAGCCTCACCGAGCGCAAGGGCCTCGCCCAGGAACTCGGTTACACCGGCGCCCTCGACGGTAGCGCTGAAATGAACATCTGGCTGCACAAGCAGGTCATGCGGGAACTGGCGGCCAATGGCGGCAAGGTTCCGGCCGAACTTCTGGATTGATCGTCAGGCTGGGGGCGACCCATACGGGGGATTTTCAGGAGAAACACCATGGCTATCGCCAAAGTAATCGAAGTGATTTCCAGTTCGACGACGGGTTTTGAGGATGCGGTTTCCAGCGGCATCGCCAAGGCGGCAGAGACCATCGACAACATCGAAGGCGCCTGGGTCAAGGACACCAAGGTCACCGTCAACGATGGCAAAGTCAGTGAATGGCGGGTGATCCTGTCGATCACCTTCATCGTCAAATGACGCACCTTGGATACTGTCGCCGCTGACGACGGTTGGCGATGATGCACGATAAAGCCGAGGATCTGCCCTGCAGGCCCTCGGCTTTGTTCATATATTGCCGGCTTGTCTGCGTAGGGGCGAGGCGGAGTTCGCCTTCAACGATCGACGATCGCGCTCAGCCGATGGTGGAAGGGGCGGTGCGGCGTTTCCCCGCGCGTCAGGTCGTGAAAGGTGCCGCCGCCCAGGATCGGCAGGATCCCCTCGACTTTGAGCAGGTCTTCGAAGCTGTGTACGTCGACATGAACATGTAGCCTGCCATCGAAATCGAAGCTGATGATCGCGCCTTCGGGGCATGCGCCCTGCAGCATGGCAAGGATCTTGTTCAGTTCGTCCGTGATCAACGAGGACCGCTGGTCAGGCAGGCGTTCGACACTTTGCTTTTGAGCCGGATTCTCGCTCATGGCCTCTCCCGATTTCCTTGTGTCCGGATGCAATGCCCCTCGATCAATGGCTGATCGCGGGATCCATGGTCTTGGCCTGATCGACCCATTTCTGGACCTGCGATGCAGCAGGCACTGCCCGGGTGAGTTTATTCGCCTCGTTCACCTCTTTCATCTTCGCTGCCAGATTCTCGGCATTGCGGGTGGCCAGTTCCTTGACCGTGTCAACGCCGGCGGCCTCGAGCAGTTCGGAGTACTCTTCGCCCACGCCTGAAATCCGCATCAGGTCGGCCATGTTGGCCCACTTGAGCAGCCGGCTGGCAGAAAATCCGGTTTGCGTGGCAACGTCGTCGCGGCCTTTGCGGCTGCCGCAGGCGCTGAGCAAATCGTCCGTGGTCTTGATGCCCGCTGCCTGCAGGGGTTCGGCGTACTTCGCTCCAATGCCTTCGATTTCATCGATCTTGTACGCCATCATCCACTCCTTGCATTACGCCTTGTCTATTTTGCGACTGACAGCCTAACCAGACAGATCAGGCCATGCAAACGCCGGTCAATATTTCTGCTGGCGCTCATAAAGGTCACGGTAGTGTTGCAGCCTCGTGACCCGCAGCCCCTGCATACCAGACCGGTCGACGGCGCGCTGCCAGGCGGCAAACTCCTCGATGGTCAGGTCATAGCGCTCGCAGGCTTCGTCGACGGTGAGCAGCCCACCGTTGACGGCAGCAACGACTTCGGCCTTACGCCTCACGACCCAGCGTCGGGTGTCTCTTGGCGGCAGCGAAGCGAGGGTGAGCGGCTCACCGAGCGGTCCGATGACCGCGGCGGGACGGAATTTCTGATTTTCAATCATTACGCATGTCGATCGCCTAGCCGCAAGCGCTGGCGTCGCCTCCTCTGTCAGCAATGTGTGATCGTCGATAATGGCCGGGAGGAGGTTAACATTGCGTGAGAGAACGGGGCTTTGGGAACATCATGCGCCCGCTGTCCCGGATGCTGGAAGCCCGTGGGCTGTTGGGATGGCGCGAGGTGAACGGGGCCTGCTGACAATCCCGTGTTCCTCAGCGGGGCGAACAAGAGCGGCATAACCAAGGTCAACAACGGTGCCGCCATTCCATGGTGCAGGCTCTTGATGGCCGTCGTCGCACCACGAACCCTGGCGGAGTGGCTCGACGGTTCATCGACAGTTGACCTGCATCCCCGACGATCTACGCTGGAGGTCCCATAAGACAAAAGAACAGGAGAACGTCATGAAAGCACCAGCCACAACTGTGCTTGCCCTCAGCTTGATCTTGGCTGCCTGCAACTCCAAACCGGAAGAGCCTGCAGATGCTGTTACAGAGACGGCACAAACGACAGCCAACATGACCGCACCTGCCGCGCCCGCTGCGGCGATGAAGCCGGCTCCTGAAGGATTGCCCTCGCGCATCGCGCGTGAGGTCATCACGGCTAGCGGCCAGAAGTGCGACGGCATAGCGAAGGCGGAACGTCAGGCCAGCGATGGCACAATCGTCGCGAACTGCACCGGAGGTGAAACTTACCGGATTTATACCGAGGAAGGCAAAGGGCCTCTCGCATCAGCAATGTGATGCAGGGCTGCACGCGCTGGCTTGCCGCATACCAGTCCCCGCGCCGCCCGAGCGCGGAGACTGGACGATGGCTTTGAGATAATCGTCCTGCGGTGACGATGCTGAATCGCCCCATCACCTTGCGATTGCCATGGTATTTCTCTGCGAGGCCGTTCTGCAAACGGGCATGAACCTTAATCTAGCAATGGCGGGCTGATCCCTCTCTTCGAGCCCAAGCAGGGATGACCGGGATGAGTGCAGTAGAAATCATCAGCATTGCCGCAAGCATCAGCCTGCTTGCCGGTTGGCGGCTCTATCTCTGCATTTTCGCCGTGGGACTGGGCATGCGACTAGGGTGGATCGCCATGCCGGGGCACCTCCAGTCTCTCGATGCACTGGCCAGCTATTGGGTCCTCGGAATTGCCGGGGCCGGCGCAATCGTCGAATTCTTCGCGGACAAGATAAGCTGGCTCGATAGCGCCTGGGATATGGTCCACACGCTTGTTCGTCCCTTGGGCGGAGCCTTGCTTGCCCTCGCGATTGTCGATGCCGGAAATCCGGTCTGGCAGATCGTCATCCTGCTCCTTGGCGGAGGAGCCACCCTGCTTGCGCATGGAGCCAAGGTGGGGACCAGGGCGCTCGTCAATACGAGCCCCGAGCCGGTCAGCAATATCGTTGTTTCGAGCGGGGAGGATGTCGTGACAGGCGGCGCCTTGATCGCAACTTTGGCCAGCCCGATGGCGCGGGCCTCATTGCAATCGCGTTGCTGGCAAGCACGATTCTCATCCTGGTCTGGCTGCGCCGCTTGCTGAGAAGCGGATCTGGTCGGCCGGCGTCTTGAAGCGCCCATGGCCGTGAGCTGATTACCGCAGATTTTTCTGAAGCGAGACTTTCAGGCATCCCGGGACGCATGCCTAAAGCAAAAGGGAGTGGTTCGCCTCCTGCATCATGCCCGTGGCGGTGCGGGAGGAGAACTTTCAAACCAGGATCAGGCGTTTTCGGCCAGAGCCTGGGCAATCTGATCCTTGAGCGCGAGGCGCTGTTTGCGCAGTTCGGTTTCGCGATCCTGCGACACCGGCGCGATGTTGGTTTCCGCGCGATGGATCTCGTCGTTAACTGCGTCATAGTCCACCAGGAGCTTGGCGAACCGGGTGCTCGACACCTTCAGAGCGTGGATCTGGTCCATCTGATCAGGAAATTCATCGCCCAGAGTGTGGGGGGTATTCGACATTCAAATTCTCCAATCGCAATCACGGCCCGGTTTCAAATGCGGCAAGAAGAGTCCCTCGCGCCGCGCCGGTGCTGGCCGTTCCCTATCACTAGGGATGGTGAGCACAACTGTCGACTTCGCTTGCAGGCCGGAACAAATCCAGCAGTCTGGCACAGACAATGAATTCTTGCCTGCCAGCTTTGTGCCGAAGGACTTCTCGTTGTCAGACAGCGGGGGCACTTGCTACCAAAGGGCAGAAGACTTGAAAGGATTATTGTCCATGCCGAATGCCGATGCCGCCAGGGCGCGCCTAACGCAACAACTCGCCGAGCTCGAAGGCCGGCAGCAGCGCCTCGCTCAGGATCTTGCGGAGCCCTTGAACCCGGACTCGTCCGAGCAGGCGGTCGAGATGGAGGATGACGCCTCTCTCGAAGCGCAGGCCGCGCTGGTCGCCCGCGAAATCGCGTCGGTAAACCGGGCCTTGTTGCGCATCGAAAATAGCACCTACGGCGAATGCGTGCGCTGCGGCGATGCCATCGCTCCCAAGCGTCTTGAGGCGCGCCCGGAAGCAGCACTCTGCATTTCCTGCGCAAGCAGCGAGCAATGACCTCGTCCGATTGAAAGCGCATGACCGAAAGCCCTGCTCAGCCGTCGCACGACGTTCTGGACTTCTGGTTTCCGGAAGGGCGCAACGTTGATGTGGACGCAGAAACTCATCGCAAGCATTGGTTCTGGCGAATGCAGGGCGGTGCAGATGAGGCGATCGTCGCCCGGTTTTCAGAACTGACGGTGCGTGGAGCGCAGGGCGGGCTCGATCACTGGGCAAGCGATCCGGAGGGACGCCTCTCACTGATCATTCTGCTGGATCAGTTTTCACGGTCACTCTGGCGGGGCACGACGCGGGCATTCGCGCAGGATGCTGCCGCACTGAAACTGGCGCTGACGGGCTTGGCAACTGGCCACTATGAAGCTCTCGATACGCCGTGGTTCAAGATCGCCTTCACCCAGCCACTCGGTCACTGCGAAGGCCCCGACCACCTCGAGCGCATCGACCTCCTCATCCGCCTGCGCGGAGAAATTGCTTCCACCGCCCCGGAACACTTGCAGTCGATCTATCGATCCCTGATGAAACAGGCCGAAGACGTCCGCCAGGTCGTTGCAACATTTGGTCGTCACCCGCACCGCAATGAGATCCTTGGCAGGCAATCGATGCCTGCGGAACAGGAGTACCTTGGAAAGGGCGATTTCCCGCACCTGCGCGCATTTCAACCAGAACGCCTGTGACGGCAGGCCCGCACTGTTCTCGACCCCGGCAACCTTCACGCCAAGCAAGTGGCATTTTGTCAGACAGTTCGAGAAATGACCTGTTATGGTCCCAGCATGGGCCACAGCATGAGGGGGGACGTTCTTTGAGTACAGGCACGACAACAGCGCACATCGCCGAGACCGGTGAAAGTGCTTTTGCCGTCAGCATTGATGTGTCCGGCTATCACCTCATCGGCGACGAGCCGGTCGAACAGGGTGGCGGGGACCTGGGACCGGCGCCCTATGACCTGTTGCTGGCCGCACTGGGCGAATGCACGGCCATGACGGTGCGCTGGTATGCCCGTCAGCAGAGCTGGCCGCTCGAACGCGTGGAAGTCACCCTCACGCATGCCAAGGGCACGGTCGAGGGGAAGTCGATGAAATCGGATCATTTCACCAAGACGATCCGTGTCATTGGCGAGGATCTGTCCGATGAGCAGCGGGAAAAGCTGATCACGGTCGCGGCACGCTGCCCGGTACAGCGCACGCTGGAGGGCACGCCGGTGATCACTACGGTTGCGGCAAGCTGACGAAACCCGCACCCCGACAGGAGAAGGCAGGCGATGAGCTACTATATTTCAGCCAGGTTGAAGGTGCCCTTCGATGACGCCATCGCGCGCGCAGAGGCTGCACTGAAGACGGAAGGGTTCGGCGTAATCAGCCGGATCGATATCCAGCAGACCCTCAAGTCCAAGATCGACGTCGACTTCCGCCCCTATACGATCCTTGGGGCGTGCAACCCGACATTGGCGCACGAGGCGCTGCAACTGGAAGACAAGGTCGGCCTGATGCTGCCCTGCAATGTCATCGTGCAGCAGTCAGGTTCGGCCGAAGTTGAAGTCGCGGCGATTGACCCGGTGGCGTCCATGCAGGCCATCAGCAATCCTGAATTGGTAAAGGCGGCCGCGGTAGTCCGAGACAAGCTCGAGCGCGCGATCGACCGGCTGCGGCAATCCGAAATTTAGACCATCGAAAATCAGCAGAGGAGGAAGAAAATGAGCGCATTGGAAAACCTGAAGTCGGAACTCGCCGCGTTGCGCGATGAGGCCAAGGTGCAAGCCCATCTGGGCAGCATGGAAGCCCAGCAGGAATGGGAGGCGGCGGAAGCCAAATGGAACCATTTCGTGGCCGAATCGCGCCTTCACGACAGCGGGCAGAACATCAAGTCTGCCCTGGAGATTCTTGGCGACGAACTGCGTGCGTCCTACGAGCGGCTGAAGAAGGCGCTCTGAGTTTCAATTCAACGTATAGACAGATCCTTGCCAAGTCGGGCCTATGTGCACCGAGACGGCAGACGCGTCGGCGATCCGTTCGCGAACCAAGGAGGGTGCCTCAGGCGCTGGCGAGGCGGAATTTGCTAATTTTCAATTTATTGGCTGATCCTTTTCGGTTCTTTGTCGTGAGGATCAGTGCTGGGGCTTTCCCTAATTGTTTTCGACGATTGCGATCGATGCATCCTTTCTGCGCGAACGCCAATATTGACTGGCGCCCGCTCCAGCACGATAGGCGTAGACCATGCGAAAATTGCTCACTCTTGCCCAGCCGTGCTGACCATAGGCTTGTCGATATCGTCCAGTGCGGCGGATGCACCAACTACTTAAAATCATGTGGCCATTACAGGAATGAGCGGAAACCACTCTATTACATAAATTCATCCCCGGCTGGTGTCGGAGACGGAGCCTTGTGCCATTGTAGACCCGTTCAGGCGTGGATGCCCTTGGCCACGTCAAACCGGTCGGCGGTCATCACCTTGGTCCAGGCCCTGACGAAGTCGCGGACGAATTTCTCTTCGCAGCCGCGCTCGGCATAGACCTCGGCGACGGCTCGCAATTCTGAGTTGGAGCCGAAAACTAGGTCTGCCCGGGTGGCGCGCCAGCTCTCACCGCCGTTGCTGCGATCGGTGGCAACAAACTCTTCCTCGTCGCTGCCTTCGACCGACTTCCAGGCATGAGTCATGTCGAGCAGGTTGACGAAGAAGTCGGTGGTCAGTTGGCCAGGACGATGCGTGAAGCTGCCATGGCCGCGCTGGCCATGGTTGGTACCCAGCACGCGCAGGCCGCCGATCAGCACGGTCATTTCCGGTACCGACAGGCCCAGCAGCGCGGCGCGATCGAGCATCATTTCCTCGGTCTTCACACGCAGCTTCTTCGGCAGATAGTTGCGGAATGCATCGGCCTGCGGCTCGAGCACAGCGAAGCTTTCGGCATCGGTCTGCGCTTCGGTCGCGTCACCGCGGCCGCCGGTGAAGGGCACAGCCACGTTGAAGCCCGCCGCCTTGATCGCCTGCTCAAGGCCCACGACTCCGCCCAGCACGATGGTGTCAGCCATCGAGAAGGTGGTGCCAGCGCGCAGTTCCTCATACTTGGTGAGGACCTTGGCCAGTTCGGCCGGTTCGTTGACGTCCCAGTCACGCTGCGGGGCCAGCCGGATGCGCGCACCATTGGCGCCGCCGCGGTGGTCCGACTTGCGATAGGTGCTGGCCGAGGCCCAGGCGGTCTTGACCAACTGGCTGACGGTCAAGCCGCTGCCCGCGATCTTCGCCTTCATCGCCTGAACATCGGCGTCACTCGGCATGGTCCCGGCCGGGACCGGGTCCTGCCAGATCAGGTCTTCCGCCGGCACTTCGGGGCCAAGGTAACGCGCCTTGGGGCCCATGTCGCGGTGGCACAGCTTGAACCAGGCGCGGGCGAAGGCATCCTTGAACGCCTCGTGATCGTTGCGGAACTTTTCCGAGACCGCGCGGAATTCCGGATCCATCTTCAACGCCATGTCGGCCGTGGTCATCATGGTCGGAACCTTGACGCTGGGATCCCAGGCGGCCGGGGCCATGTCTTCTTCGCGCTGGTTGATCGGCTGCCACTGCTGCGCACCGGCCGGCGAGTGAACCAGCTCGTAATCGTAATCGAGCAGCAGGCGGAAGTAGTTCTCCGACCATTCGGTGGGGGTGTTGACCCACGAACCTTCGATGCCGCTGGTCACGGTGTGCTCGCCAATCCCGCCATGTTCGGCGCTGCTGGTCCAGCCGAAGCCGAGCAAGGCGATATCGCCGCCGGCCGGTGCCGCGCCGAGCAGCGACGGATCGCCATTGCCGTGGGCCTTGCCGAAGGTGTGGCCACCAGCGGTGAGCGCGACAGTTTCTTCGGGGTTCATCGCCATGCGCTCGAACGTCGCCTTCATGTCGCGCGCCGAGAGCAACGGATCGGGGTTACCGCCCGGCCCTTCGGGGTTGACGTAGATCAGGCCCATCTGGATCGCGGCGAGCGGCCCATCGAGTTCCTGCAGGCCGCGATCGGGATCGATGCGGGTCTGGACGCCTTCGTTGACCCACTTATCCTCGGCACCCCAGTAGATGTCCTTTTCGGGCTCGAACACGTCGGCGCGGCCGCCGCCGAAGCCGAACACCGGGCCGCCCATCGATTCTATCGCGACATTGCCGGCCAGGATGAACAGGTCAGCCCAGGAGATGTGCTTGCCGTACTTCTGCTTGACCGGCCACAGCAGGCGGCGGGCCTTGTCGAGGTTGCCGTTATCTGGCCAGGAATTGAGCGGGGCAAAGCGCTGCTGGCCGCTGTTGGCGCCGCCGCGCCCGTCGCCAGTGCGATAGGTGCCGGCAGCGTGCCAGGCCATGCGAATGAAGAACGGGCCGTAGTGGCCATAGTCAGCCGGCCACCAGGGCTGACTGTCGGTCATCAGCGCGGTCAGGTCAGCCTTGAGCGCATTGTAATCGAGCGCGTTGAAGGCTTCGGCATAGTCGAAGTCAGCGCCCATCGGGTCTGCCGCGCCATTGGGCGAGAGGATATCGACGGCCAGGGCATCGGGCCACCAGTCACGATTGGTGCGACCCAGCAGAGCGCGTACGCCGCCGTCCTGCTGCTGAAATGGGCAGCCATCGCCTACGGTCGATCCACTCTTGGCACCCATTATTTGTCTCCTGATCAACCGGGATTCGCCCCGCGAATTAAGCGAAGATGTCCCGGACTCCTAATTGGTTCAAGTGATAGAAATCGCATAGCGTGTGTCGGATACCTTGCTGGAAGAGCTGCCCACCATCGAGCGGGACGGCATGCTGCTGGTTGTAGATGACCAACGGATGCGGCTCACACTGGATGACGTCATCACGCAGCGGCACGTTCGGTTCCGCAAGTCGGCTGCTACTCGCTGACGGGTGCGGCCGAGAGCACGCCGCAGAACCTGACCCAGGTCATCCAGGAAATGCTGCTGGTGACGACCTCAGAGCGCCAAGGCCGCGCCGTCGACAATGATGAAGTCGCCTCGATGGAGAAGAAGAAGCAGGCCGGATATTTCTGAACGGAGTGTTCCAATAGAAGCCGCTTCGTCATACAAATGACGACCAATCGTCGATCGTGGGCGAGCTCTCAGGGCGCTACCTGTGGATCCTGTCGCGCGATCCACGGCCTCCCGAAGCCGTAGACGATGTTGCGCCACCGGGTAGAGGAACTGGGATATGACTGGTCAATCGTGCGTGAGACCCGGCACCAGTAGCGGCTCCCGGCCGGGGCGTTTCTTCAGGCGCCGCCGCGGCTCAACCAGGCTCTAGAAAGTGTATCCCAGCCCGATGGAGGCGAAGACCTGATTGGGTGAACCCGTGTCACGCACGATGGGGCTGACGGCAACGTCCCCCTGAAGGCGTTTGTAACTGGCGATACCGAACAAGGACCATCCGGTCCGTTTGCCGCTCAGCGAGTAGGTGGCAAGGACATTGCCGCCGATGCTGGCAAAGCCCCCGTCGGGATTGTAAGTGGAAAGGCCGCTGGCAGCCGATCCGGCGGTGTTGATCCCGAAGTAGTAGTCGGCATAGCCCTTGCCCACGAACTCGGTGTTGATCGCCATGCGCAGGAACATGCGCTTGCCTGCCAGCGTACTGTATTCGACTGAGGGGCTGATCACATGGCTGCCATGCGCGCCGGCAACATCCCACACCCCGGTAACGGCCAGCGCGAGCTTGTCCGTGCGGTTGATTACACCGCGCATGCCCACTGATCCGCGCGCGCCCAGTTCAATCGCGGTATCGAGTTCGCCGAGGGCGGCGATCCTGGAATCGCTGACGTCACCCGTTCGGTTGAAGCGAACGCCGGCCACCGGACCGAACTCGATGTCGATCTTCCTGCGCGGATCGTTCGGAACGGCATTGACGAAAAGCTGCAGGCCGTTGAGCTGAAAATCGTGGCCCTTAGCTGTCCCCCGTAACGTGCCACCTGGAATGAACTTGTAATCGCTGGCCCCGTCGTAGGATGTCGTCACACCAATGCCGATGCCGACAGTTACGGTGTCTCCTTGTGGCGGACGGCCAGCTCCCGGCGGCGGCCCGCCTTGGGCGTGCGCGGACGGCGCCGCTGCTGCGGCCCAAAGAACCAGAAGGGCGGGAAGGGCGCGCTGCATGCGTGGGCTCCTGTGAAGGGTCATGACCGGACAATCCGGCCATCAAGAAGTTCGATCCGGCGCGGGCACTGGCCCGCGATATGCTCGTCGTGGGTCGAGATCAGGAAGCTGGTAGCCATCGTCTGGTTGATCGAGCGGATCAGGTCCATCACATGGTCTGCCGATTGCCGATCAAGATTGCCGGTCGGCTCGTCTGCCAGCACCAGCACCGGATTGTTGATAAGCGCGCGCGCCACCGCAACACGCTGGCGCTGGCCGCCCGACATTGCCGATGGCCGGTAATCCCTGCGGTCGGCAAGCCCCACGGCATCGAGCAGTTCCGTCGCCCGTTCGCGCATCGCGCGCGTTTCGCGTCCGGCAGCACAGGCCGCAGGCATCATCACATTCTCCAGTGCCGATAGATCGGGCAGCAGATGATGGAACTGAAACACGAAGCCCAAGTGCTTGCTGCGGAATTTGGTGCGCTGACCCTCGCTCGCTTGCATAAGGTCCACGCCCAGCATGTCGTGGGTGCCGCCGCTAGCGCGCATCAGCGTCCCCAGGATCGTCAGCAATGTGCTCTTGCCCGAACCGGACGGACCGAGCAGCGCGGCCATTTCGCCGGCCGCCATCGACAGGTCGATACCCTTGAGAACGAGCACCTCGGCCTCGCCTTCGCCGAAGCGCTTGGTCAGGCCGCTCACGGAAAAAATCGCTTCCGCGCTCATGCCCCGATAGCCTCGACCGGATCGATCCGGGCGGCGTTGCGGGCGGGCAGGATTGACGCCAGCATCGCAGCCAAAGTGGTCAACGTAATCGCCAGCAGGAAATCACCGTGCGCCCGGTCAATCGGCAACCCGCCGCTGCGTACCTCGGTCACCGGCGGCAGCGGCAACAGCGCGAGCCATGCGATCACCGCGCCGACGATTGCCCCGACAAGGCCGATCAGCGTACCTTCCAGAACGAAGATCGAAATCACCAGCCCCTTGCTGGCACCCATCGCGCGCATGATGCCGATTTCCGATTGGCGCCGGACAATGGACAATAGCATGGCGCTGGCGATGCCAACGATGATGGTGACCAGCGAAAACGCCTTGATGATGATGCCAGTACGGGCCTGTGCATCCAGGCCCTCGAACAACTGGCTATTGTCTTCTGTCCATGACGTGGCCTTGAGTCCGGTGGACCGGCGCAGACGTTCAGCGATGGCGGCCGCATCGGTAGCAGGCACCACCCTGATTTCGATCCGGGAAATCCCGGTCGACAGGTCGAACAAGGCGCGGGCGGTGGTGAAGTTCATGTAGACCGCCTGTCGGTCGGCGCTGGCAATGCCCAGCGTGAAGACGCCGCCAATTCGGAAACTGCGTGCCCGCCCGCGATCGGAACTCAAGCGGACCACTTGCCCGACCCTGAGGCCAAGATCGCGCGCCAGCCTGCTGCCGATCAGGATACCGTCGGCGGGCAAGTTGCTGCTGCCATCCACCATGGCTGCGTCGATATTGGCAATTTCGGACAGCTTGCCCGGCATGACGCCGATGACGCCCACAGGCGCCACAGTCTGCCCACGTTCAATAAAGGCGGATCCCCGGATTTGCGGCGATACGGCAGAAATGCCGGGCGTCTTTTCGATGATGGGGATGACAGGCTGCCAGATCGCAATCTGATCACGGCGGCTGAGGTCTTTTTGCAGCACCACTTGCGCGTGACCATCCGGGGACAGGATGGCGGGATCGCGATCAGGCATTTCCATCACGATGTGGGGGATGCTGCCTACCGTTCTCAAGGTCAGCAGGGTCGCCAATCCGCCAATCAGCGCGCTCATGAAAATGAACACGCTGACGCCCAGCGCCACGCCGGCCATCAGCAGCGCCGTCTGCCCCGGATGGGACAGCAGATGCCGGATGGCGAGCTTTACGGCATAGGGGCTCATCCTATTTCGCTACCCGGACTTCTTCACCCGGCGCTGCGGATTCCGGATTGGCAAGGATGCGTTCGCCCGCCCTGATGCCGCTGGTGACGATCACCTTTTCCGCAGGCCAATCGACAAAGCCTATCTCGCGTTCGATCACGACATCATCCGTGCCGACGATCCTGACCTTCGCCCCGCTGCTGGACTGGATGACGGCGCTGCGCGGCACACTGATTGCGCGATCCCGCTTTTCCATGACCAGATTCACCGTGACGGTCAGACCTGAAGGAACGTCGACAGCAGCGTCAACCAGGCTCAGCCGGACATCGCGCGCGCCAGTCGCGGGATCGACACGCGGCTCGACATGCGCCACAATTGCCCTGAGATGGCGGGTTCGCCCGGGCAGACTTACCATTGCCTCCATTCCCGGACGGATCTCCGCAGCATAAATCTCATCGACCTCGAGGTTGACTTCCGGACTGGAAAGATCGGCCAGACGGTAGATGACGCTCTCCAGACCGACTGTCTGCCCGGGATCGACGGGGCGCTCGAGGATTACACCGCCAAAGGGCGCGCGCAGCACCCGGCGGTCGCGCAATTCGCGGACCCGCACCACGCTGGCTCGGCGGCGGCTCAGTTCCCGCTCGCCTTCCAGCACCGTGAGGCGCCGTTGCTCCACTTCACGCTTCGTCGCAAACTGGCCCAGCGCGACGAAACGGGCGAGGTCCCGCCGCGCCTGCGCGAGCGTTGCCTGCTGAGTCTGGACGGATGCTTCCGCCTCGGCAATCGCCGCCGTTTCAGGCGCGTCATCGATCCGTGCGAGAATCTGTCCCCTTGTAACCCGGTCGCCGACATTAAAGGGCAAGGCGATGAGTTCACCGCCGAGTGCAGGACGTATATCTACCTGCAAGCGCGGCCTGATCCGCCCATTGACCGCGAGGACCCGCTCCGCAGGTGCCACTTGGGAGACGAATGTGACCACTTCCTTTGTGCGGGGTACGAGCAGCCAGTATCCCGCCAGCGCCAGAAGAATTAAGGCCAGCCCTGCGAAAATAGATTGCCGTGTGCTTATCTTCATCAGCTCCGGCTCTACCCATGAATTACAGATCGAGATAGGTGCTGGCTCGCGAGTTCCGGTGTGTGGGAGCAAATTACAGGGCGCCCCCGATGACAAAGATGCCGATGCGGTAGGGTGCGTACGGAAGGCGATCTCCAGGCCGTCGTCCACCTGCTGGCAGAGACATGCTGCTCCCATTCGTAGGTCGCATCGGCACAGGCGGCGGCACTCAGCACCACCAGTTCCTTGTGGTAATCCGGGCTGTAGCCCATCATCCGGAAGAAATTGACCTTGGTGGGCAGGTTCTCGAACTTATCTTTCACGTGCGCAGGTAGCGTTGCGAAATCGGGATACTCGATGTGCACCCTCGAGCTGACCCTGTCGCTGAAATCTTCGCTCTTGCTCATGTGGAACTCCTCTGACCGATGTCGATCGTTTGGCTTCGCAACCTGTCCGGCGGATGCCCTTCAGCAAACTGCGTTTTCATGCGCTCGGCCTTGGCGTGATCGGTAGCGCGGCAGAGACCAGCCAAACATGATCGCGCCTCCGCGCAGCGCGAAGCCTACCCCGAATGCTGCAGACACACCGACTTGCCGGTCAATGCCCAGCGCGTTGGCGCAAACGAGGGTGATTGCAGCAGCCAACGCCGCGGTCACATAGATCTCGTAGGAAAAAATGATCGACCGCTCCTGGCTTAAGGTGTCACGAATGATGCCGCCGAAGCATGCCGTGATCATACCCATGATGACGGCGACGACCGGGCCTGCACCGACGCCGATCGCCCGTTCGGCACCGGTCGCGGCAAACAGGGCTAACCCGGCTGCATCGAGCCAAAGGATGAGCTGGTAGCGCGAGTGCACGAGGTGGGCCGTGAAGAACGCGATTGTCGAGACGAGTGCGCAGACGACCACATAGAGGGGCTGTTCGATCCACAGGACCGGATGGAGGTCGAGCAGAAGATCGCGGAGCGTTCCGCCGCCAATCCCGGTCACGGTGCCCAGCAGGACGAAGCCGACAACATCCATCTGCTTTCGTGACGCGACCAGCGCGCCAGTCAGCGAGAAAACCACAATCCCGAGCCAGTCGAGGAAGGTCACGGTGCTCTCGAACATGCTATCCCCCTATCTCTCTGTGCCATTCGCCTGGCCGTGCAGTCGGTCTTGGTGTGCGTTGACGGGCAGGGCGCCATCCTCGTGTGACGGCGCCCTGCCGCTCGAGATCAGCCGAATAGCTTGCTGGCAGTCCTGGCGACGCGCGCACCGAGATAGCGGGCCCCGGCGAGTTCATCCTCGTCGGGCTGGCGGCTGCCATCGCCGCCGGCAATGGTCGTGGCGCCATACGGTGCGCCGCCACGGACCTTGTCATGACCCGACTGTCCGGCGAAGCCGTAATCGAGCCCGACAATGGTCATGCCGAAATGGAGCATGTTGGTGATGAGCGAAAACAGTGTCGTTTCCTGCCCGCCATGCTGCGTGGCAGTTGAGGTGAAGGCCGCGCCGACCTTGCCGTTGAGCGCGCCGCGCGCCCACAGCCCGCCAGCCTGGTCGAGAAACGCAGCCATCTGCGAAGAAATCCGGCCAAACCGCGTGCCCGTGCCGATGACGATGGCGTCATAGTTCTCAAGCTCGGCCACGGTCGCGACGGGAGCAGCCTGGTCAAGTTTGAAGTGGCTTGCCTTTGCCACCTCCTCGGGCACGGTTTCGGGCACGCGCTTGATATCGACCGTGGCGCCCGCTTCACGCGCACCTTCCGCGATGGCCTGCGCCATCGTCTCGATATGGCCATAGGTCGAATAATAGAGGACGAGAACCTTGCTCATGACTGCTTTCCTTTTTGATTGGTCGAAATAGTTGAGGCGCCAAAGGCATAGGCATCCATGCGAAGGACGCCGTAAGTATTGCTGGCATGGAGCCGTTGCACGGGAGCGCCGGATCCCGCCGCACCCAGCGCAACGAACAGGGGCAGGAGATGCTCCTCGGTTGGATGGTTACGCTGCGCGTGCGGGGCGAGGCGGCGATAGGCCAGCAGATCGCAGGTGCGTCCTTCACCCAGCGCTGCGTCGAACCAGTCTGCAAACTCCGTAACCCATTCGGGCTCTGCCATGCCTGCCTGGCCGCGCCAGCTCGACAGGTCGTGCGTGAAGCTGCCGCTGGCGACGATCAGCACGCCTTCCTCAACAAGCGGCGCGATTGCTCGGCCGACTTCCAGGTGATGGCCGGGACCGAGCTGGCTTTGCACGGACAGTTGCACCACCGGGATGTCGGCGTCCGGCCAGGCGAGCATCAATGGCACCCAGGCTCCGTGATCGAGACCCCTTGCGGTATCCGTGGCCGATGGAAGTCCCGCCTCGGCGAGGAGATCGACGATCCGGTCGGCAAGCTGCGGGTCACCCGGTGCGGGATAGGTCAGCTGATAGAGCGCCTCCGGAAAGCCCGCGAAGTCGTGGATCGTCCGATTGCTTTCGACGGCATTGACGGTGGGGACGCGCGTTTCCCAGTGTGCGGAAACCACCAGGATCGCGCGGGGTCGCGGCAGGGCGGCCGGGAGGTGCTTGAGGAAGTCGCGGGCGGCGACATCCTCGAAGGGCAGCGTCGGCGCGCCATGCGAGAGGAACAGTGGGCGGAGCATTTCGCTCACACCTTCTGCTTCAGCGGGTTGCCGATGGCATAGGCACCGTCGCCGAGCATCGCCTGAACGGCCAGGGCGATGGCCCAGAACACCGGATATTCCCAACCACCACCGGTATTGGAAAAGGTGAAGCCATTGGCGGCGTGCGGCACGATTGCCCCGATCATGATCGGCAGCGCCGCCAGTGCTGCCCAACGCGTCATGAAGCCGAGAATCAGGGCAAGGCCAAGCCCGATCTCGCCGGCCATGACCGGATAGGCCAGAATACCGGGAAAGCTGATGCTTTCGAAGAAACCGGCCGTTCCGGCGGGCGTGAACACCAGGAGCTTGATCAGTCCATGCGTGAGGAGGAGGGCGCCGCTGGTCACGCGGAGCAAGGCAATCGCCTGCGAAGTCGAAGCTGTCTGGGTCATGGTCAATCGTCCTTTGTCTCGTTGACCCTCAGGTACGTAGTTTTATGAGTGCATGCCATTCGTGAAGTTTGACTAGTGGCCATGCGTTTTCGTATGAAGTTGCATGGACTGGGACGATCTTCGCACATTCCTCGCCATTGCCCGGCACGGGACACTGTCTGCTGCGGCACGTGCGCTCGGAGTGACGCAGCCGACGATGGGGCGCCGGCTCACTGCGATGGAGTCACGGACGGGTGCGCGGTTGCTGCAGCGCCTGCCCGGTGGCTATGCGTTGACTCCCCTTGGGGAGACTGTGCTGGGCAATGCCGAACGCGTGGAAGCGGAGGTACTGGCCGCCGAACGCGCCATCACCGGCAAGGACGTGGCGCTCGAAGGCCTAGTCAGGCTGACCACGGTCGACACGCTTGCAGCGCGGATCGTCACCCCGGCGCTCGTCACCCTGCAAGCCAAGCATCCGGGCATCGTTGTCGAACTGGTTCCCGACACGCGTTCGCTCAGCCTGTCCAAGCGGGAGGCCGATATCGCGCTGCGCATGTCACGCTTTGAGGGGAACGAGGTGGCAGCCCGACGCGTCGGCGCGCTCGCCATGGGACTGTACTCAGCCCCGGATATGGCCCGGCCCATCGAGGAGGGGCAAGCCCGCCTCGTAACGGTGCTCGACGATCAGGCGCATTTGCCGGAGGCCAAATGGCTGCGGGATGCCTTTCCCGATGCGCTTATCGGTTTTCGCTCCAACAGCCGCGAAGTGCAGGTTCACGCGACTCTTGCAGGGGCCGGGGTTGCCGCGCTCGCCCGCTATCGTGCCGATGGGGAGCCCGGGCTAATTCGCCTGTACCCCGACAGACCTGACCTTGTTCGAGACATCTGGATAGGTGTGCATGTGGACATGCGCCACATGCCGAGAGTGCGGGCAGTAACCGATACAGTTGTCGAAGCACTGCGGAAAAACGCCGCGATTCTCAATCCGGGTCACTGAACCCCAGGTGTTGATAGAGCAAGACAGGCTCGAGCACACGCTGGAGCCAGCTTTTCGTCGCAATACCTTGATCAACCGTCGCCGGATCCGCTGCTACCTAGAGAGCTACCTAGCGATCTGCGAGCGGAAATCCGGTTGGCCCAAGGGCCATTTAATACGTTGAAATATATGGAGAATTTGGTGGACGCACTAGGGCTCGAACCTAGGACCCGCTGATTAAGAGGCGTCCGGGGGCGATTTTTTGAACGTCCTGACACGTCCCCCAATGTCCTCCGGCGTCCGATTTTGAATCTCCAACATACTGATATATAATAGAAATTTCACAGGGTCTCGTCCTCGGGTGTCCGTCGTTGGCTTGCGGAAACTCCAGTCAGTCGGGGCTCTGGTGCAACCTATATGCAACCTAATTTTTGGGTCAAGGAGTGTTCGAGTGGCGGCCTCACTTACAAAAAACGGAATTGAGGCCCTGATCCTGAGGGCCAAGAATGGTGCCTCTGGGCAACTCGAACTCCGCGATGATCGCGAGCCGGGCCTGCGCATCCGCGCGGGTCAACGATCCGCAAGCTGGTCGTATTGGGGGCGGCTGAAAAATGGTCAACCCACGCGTATCAAGCTCGGATCCTGGCCCGGTATGGGTATTGCCGAGGCGCGAGCGGCAGCACAGGAGGCGCGGGCCAAGGTCGTCCAGGGCCATGACCTCAACGAGGAGAAGCGGGTTGCAGCACGCGAAGCAGCTCTTGAGATACGGACCAGAACAACCCTCAAGGACGTACTGGACCTGTATGAGGAACTCATTCTCGCGCAGCACCGTCGCGGTGCTCAGACCCGGCGTGCACTTGACGGCAAAAAGGGTCTGATGACGACCCTCGCCAACCGGAAGCCGGCCTCGATAACCCGCGCCGAGATCAGCGATCTCGTCAAGAAGCATGCCCGGCAGGCACCGATATCGGCCAACCGGAAGCTCGCTTATGCGTCGGCCTTCTTCAACTGGTGCGTCGAAGAGGAAATCCTCACCGATTCTCCCGCAAAAAACATCCGCAAGCCGGCCAAGGAAAACGAGCGCGACCGGTTTCACACCCTTGAAGAACTACGCGAGGTTTGGGCTGCAACCACTGGCCTTGGATATCCATTCGAGCAGCTATACCGTTTGCTGATAGTGCTGCCGATGCGGCGGGAAGAAATATCGGCCATGCCGATCGCGGATCTGACTGTCGGGGATGACGACACGCCGGATCAGGGAATATGGGTACTTCCCGCTGGCCGAACGAAGAACGCGAAGGCCCTGCGTGTCCCGCTTTCGCCATTGGCTCGGTCCATCATTATCGAGGCGCTCAACCACAAGGAGCGGCCGAAGGAGTCGAAGCTACTCTTTTCGACCACTGGTGAAACATCGGTCTCGGGTTTCACGAAAGCCAAGCGCCGGATTGACAAGGCAGTCCGGGGTGCCCGGATCAAGGAGGCGGAACAGGCGGGGATCGATCTGGAAACCGTTGAGCACATGCCGCACTGGACCGTTCATGATCTGCGAACGACCTTCAATACGCACGCCTGCGAGATTCTGAGTGTGCCGCCCCATGTTGCGGATCGGATATTGAACCACGTCGCGACCGCGACGCGGTCGAAGATCATGCGCGTCTACAACAAATCCGAGATGCTTGACGCTCGCAAAAAGGCGCTTTGCGATTGGGCGGATTTGCTTTCGACCAGGGTGATTTCATAAAAATCAGGAAAGCGGAGTTCTTCATAGTTAGTCGGAATGGCGTGTTTCCTATGGGCAGGCAGAGATCCGTCCTCTGGCAATCAGAAACGATCGCGTTTCTTTGTATAATTCCAGGGAACCACGGACGAACCGCCACGGTCGGTGCGGGACTGCACGATCACGTCCGATAGCCGATCGTCGATATCATGAACGATGGCATCTTCCTGCACCAGGATGGCGCGACGCTCTTCGACGTCATGGTTCCACAACAACGCTTCGCGGCCTTCGAGGTAGGCTGCCCGTTCAGCCATCACCTTGGGATGGGTATGAAGCCAGCGAAGAAAGGCGATGGCGTCGGGCGTCTTGCCCGTCGATGAAGGTCGGATCGGCAGCAACAAGTTCCTTGAGCCTGCCGACGTAATTGGTTCGGCTGAGATTCCCGGCATCGCGTTCATCCAGCAGATTGTCGAACTGCTGCTGGATGTCATCGTGGCCATCGGGATAGGAGAAGAGGCCGTCTTCTCCATGAACCTCGAAGGTAATGGTCACATATATTCTCCTCGATGCCCTGCATCACCTAAATTAAGCAACGCGCACACTCTGCACCCCTGCCTTACTCAGAAGCTCATACAGTGTCGCGATCTTGGTTCGTGAGCCACGACGAGCGCAATAGGTGAAAACGACACGCTGTTTGGCGCGAGTGAATGCAACAAAGAAACCCGCAGTAGCCTCGACCTGATCGTTGGAGAAACTCCACCATGCGCCATCGTCCAAGCCGACGAATATAACGCTGTGGTATTCGAGTCCTTTGCTTTTATGGATTGTCATCAGCGGGATCGCATGGATGCCTTCATAGGCGTCAAGAGCCGATGACCAATCGATGCCGTCAGCCGACGACACCAGCAGATGCACCGCGACCGCATCAAGAACCTTTTCGAGCCAGCTGCCCTGGCCGTAGGCGGGATGAACGGCGATCAGCCGTTCCCGGCCGATGAAGGCCAGAATGTCGTCCACGATGGATTGCGCTATTGCCTTTGTTTTTGGTGGATTGGGATGTGCGGCGCTGAGCTTGATCACGTATGCGTCCAGTTCGCGGGCAAGTTTGGTCTGCGCGGCCTCTTCATCGGGCGCGACGCCACGGAGTGCAGCTAGCGCCTCCTGACAGTCCGTCCAATATCGGCCGGCCCGCTTGGTCATCGCGAGGTGCAGAATGGCGACGACCAGTTCCGATGCTTCTTCCGCCAGCAGTTCTTGCAGCATGACCGTGCCGACGGTCCCGGCCTCGTTGCGCAGGGGAATACCGGCGGCCGCGAAGGCCGGTTCGAGGACAGCCGCGTAGTCGACGGCCTTCTGGCGGACAAGCAGAACGAAATCGCGTGGGCCGAGCTTTTGGGTCTTCATCTCGGCGGCAACGAATGCCGCCAGGCGGTCCGCCTCGACCTCCGGCGTCGAGAAATCCCAGATTGCGCAACTGTCCCCTGCGATCGTGCCCACCGTTTTCGATACCGGTGCCACGGCGCGCGCGTCTAAGGCTTGGGCCAGAACATGCTGGATACGCACCAGCTCGGGCGACGAACGATAATTGTTGTAGAGAGGTGTTCGCTTCGCGGCGAAGTCGGCGTCAAAAGCCGTGAACGGATCATCCATCGCCATGGCCCAGCGCATGATCTGCTGCTTGTTGTCCCCCACGGCGGTGATCACAGTGTCGGTGCCGAGGAAGATTGTGCGAACCAGATCGTATTGGATTTGAGTCGTATCCTGAAACTCGTCCATGAACAGGTGCGAGTAGGTCAGTCGCAGCGCGTCGCGCGCCATCGGATTAACCCGCAACAGTAGTTCGACAAGGCGCCCGATCATGGGAAACGACAGGCCGCTCGTCTTGCCACTGCGAAGCGACGTTTGCCAGTAGCGATCGGCTGCCCATTGACACGGCGTCGGATTTGGCCAGCCTTCCAACGGGAGCGGCAATCCCACCAGATGACGGCGTTCGAACGCTTTCACTGTTATCGCTTGAATGTCGGCGTAGATGCCGACCGATGTCGGAGGGGCACCGAGTTGCTGCTGAAGGAAATCCCGATAATCTCGATCATTGGGGAACATGATTTCATAGTCGGGCGTGGGTCGCCAGAGTTCGGGTAATGCCTGACCAAAGCGGTCGATCAGCCCCTTCGCAAAGGCGTCGAACGTCATGGAGTCGAAGCGCCCGGCATGAATGCGGTGGCATCGTTGACGGACCCGCGCGGCGAGGTTCGTTGCGGCATCGCGCTTGAAGCTGATGGCCAGAATACGCCCTGGCGGAGGTGCGGTGCCCGTCTGGAGGAGATAGGCGGCGCGTTGCGCGAGCAATTCCGTCTTGCCTGCACCGGGGCCGGCGATGACGGATCGATTGTCTGCCGACCGGACAACCTTCAACGCATTCGCTTCGAGCGCGTCCACGCCGACCGGCTTCCAATCATCCGGGCGAACCCGTCGCGACAGCACCGCCATGGCTAGTCCCGCCGCAATGACTTGGCGATGTGCTTGAGAACTTCGGCCAGAACAGAAGGCATATCTTCGCGCAACGCCTTGGGTTTGATGTGCGACAGCGCCGCGAGATGGGTTGCCGGCTTGCTATGTGTAAGAAAGTGATAGCGGTAGGCTGGCAGTAGGTCTGGATAGTCCTTGAATGCCCCCGTGTAGAGCGTGAGCCCTGGTCCAGCCGTCCCGAGAACTACTTCCGCCGCTTTGTCAGCGGTCATCTTTGGTCCGCCGCCCTTGGGAATGATCGCTTCGTATGCCTCCGGGAAGGCTTCAAGCATGGCAAGATCGAGGTCGAGAGGCGCGGAGAAGTAGACTCCATGCAACTTGAGGCGATCGAGCCATCCCTTCAGAATCTTCCGATCTTCCACGTCCTGCCATGTGTGCATTGTTGAGAGTCTCTCGTCGGACAACAAGCCACCTTCAATTTCTAGGAGTTTGGCTTTTGGCACGCCAAATTCGATGAGATTCTCGATCGCCGTCTTCACTCGGCCAAAGCCGCCACCTTCGCGACCCAGATCGAGATCCAGGAGGGTCGCGTGAGGGATGCCCAGATGCTTCAATAACCGCCAGAAGTGCTGCACATGCCGCCCGCCTAGTGGCACGATGGCGACGAAGGCAGGATCGATCAGGAGGTCGAGCGCCTCAGCCAGAGGCGGCAAGACGATTCGCTCCGAATCTCCTTCGACGAGCAGCACGAACCGGGCGAAGTAGAGTTCTGGATAGGCGAGTACGGCACCGCGAACGAATTTGGCTGCCTCATCGACACCTGCTGGCATCTTGATCGTCTTGACCGACGAGATGCGCGTCTCCGGATCGCAGCGGCAGTAGCGAACCTCCCGCGGATTGACGCGGCTCAAAACCGCGGGCGAATGACTGGTGACGATGGCCTGAGCGCCACCGGCATCGGTCAGCGAGCGGACCTGACGGATGATGCGCGCCAGGAAATAAGGGGAGAGATGGTTTTCCGGCTCTTCCACCGCGAAGATCGTGAGGGCGGGAATGCGCAGAGTATCGTCGCGGAACCCCTCGACCGTGCCGGCGACAACCTCGCGCTCCAGATCGAAAACGGCTGCGGCCAGCGCGAAATAGAATAGGGATTGCTGCCCATCACTCAGAGCGTCGAGACCGCGTTCCTGACCGTCCGGTCCCTGCTCGAAGATGACGGCGATTTTGTTGACGACATCCTCAAACCGGCGGCTGACCAGGCTGAGCCTGGGCTTCGTATCGACAACATCGTCGTGAAGGCCTGACCAGCGCGCCTGCACGGCTTTGCCGATCGCGGCAATCGCCGACTCGCTCTCGAATGCCGTGGCCAGATTCTCAGTGGCTTTCTGAACAGCCTCCTCGGTCTCGGACGACCATTCGATAGCGCGGAGCAGGCGAGCGGCTAGTGCGCCCGTCGTTGCCCTAATCTGGGCCGCCGCGTCCCGGCTGGCAGGCGTATAATAGAGTTGGATGAGGCCACGATCCGCCGCCGAAACAGGGTGACACTTGTCTTCGGTCGGATCGTCATCGAGCGTATCGACCCAAAAGAGTTCCTGCGAAACCTCACCTTCGACCGTCCCGTCGTCTTCCCATCGCGCCACGAGGCGCAGACGGCAGACTGGCGATTTGCCCTCTCGTTCGATCTGCATGTGCCGGAACGAGGGGGCGATCGTCTCCGGTGTCGCGGTGCCATCGGCCAGTTCGGGCAAACCGATCAGCACGTCGATGAACAAATCCTTGGGTTCGCGATCATCCGGATGGTTGTCTGCGCTAAGGTGAAAATCTGAACGCTGAACGGTGCGCTGCGCGCGCGATACGCCAAACAGCTTCGACAGTGCGTGCAGGAGCGCGGTCTTGCCCGCCGCATTCGGGCCGACAACGGCCGTGATCTCCGATGAAATCGGCACTGTGATCGGATCGGGGCTGAAACAACGGAAGCCCGACAGGGTTACAGATTCGATACGCACAGGCTTCCTTCCGTCAGGTCGCAGCGGGGAGCGGGTCGGTGCCCTCACTCAGGATTGCGAGATACCGCCGGTAACTGAAAACGCGGCCTCTTTTGCGGCCAGTGATTTCCTCGACGATACCGAACTGTTCCAGATCGGCGAGCGCTGCATTGACCGTGGGGGCGGAGAGGCCCGTGTGCAGGACGAGCTGATTGGCCGTCAGGAACGGGTTCTGTTGAAAGTGATCGTGTATACGAAGCACTGAACCAGCCCGGTCACTCTCCGCCGTGATGCGTTCGCGATCTTCCTTGAACAGTTCGACGATCCGGGTGGCGGCATCGAATGCCTGATTGGCGGTGTCCGCGACGCCCGTGAGGAAGAAGTCGAGCCAGGCTTCCCACGCGCCATGCTCGCGCACCTCCTGAAGCAGGCGGTAATAGTCAGCGCGGTGGGTTTTGAGATAAAGGCTCAGATAGAGCAACGGCTTGCGCAGCACCCCGTTGACGCAGAGATAAAGCGTGACCAGCAACCGGCCGATCCTGCCATTGCCGTCCAGGAACGGATGGATGGTCTCGAACTGAACGTGCAGCAGGCCGGCCTTGATCAGTGCGGGTAGCCGTGACCCTTCCTCGTGCATGAAGCGTTCAAGCGCATCGAGACAGCCATCCATCTCGGTCGGTGGCGGCGGTACGAAGAGCGCATTTCCGGGACGTGTGCCGCCGATCCAATTCTGCGAACGCCGGAATTCGCCGGGGCTCTTCGTGCCGCCACGCCCGCTTTGCAGCAGTCGCGCGTGCATCTCCCGGATTAGACGCAATGACAGGGGCAAGTCTTCCAGCCGCTCCAGGCCATACATCATGGCATCGACGTAGTTCGAAACTTCGCGAATATCGTCGACCGGTTGGCCAGCTTGCGCCTCGGTCTCGAAACGGAGCAGATCCGAAAGCGTCGATTGCGTGCCCTCGATCTGGGATGAGAGGACGGCTTCCTTCCGCACATACATGTAGAGGAACAGTTCCTGGCGCGGCAGCAGCATGGTGATGCCGTCCAGACGCCCCAATGCTCGTTCCGCCAGGCTCAACCGCTCCAGCAGAGCAAGCACGTCAATCGGCGGTTCCGGTGGCAAGGGCGGCGGCACGAACGCGCGCACCATCTCTCCCGCAACAAGGGTTTCGACATAGTGGCCTAGCCGGAGATTGGGGGCAGGTTCAGACATGAGTCCAATATGACGGTACGGTCTTATTTAAGCAATGCCCTCTTGGCTTAAATAGCAAATGAGCTAAGGTAAGCGCTCTTAAATAAGAGGTGACACCGCCATGGGCTACCTGATGGGTGCCGCTGGAGTATATTCCGAGGCCGACTACCGCCTTTTGATATGTGAGCCAGATAGTTTGGGCGGTTCTACCGAAGATGGCAAGCAACGCCTGACGCGATCAGCGCTTCCCGCTGTGATCGGTCGCACCACAAAAGGTTGCCATGACCAGGGCTTATGTTGTCTCTTGACCGAGAAAGGCTGGTCGCTCAGCATTCATCAGAGGGGGCGCATGTATGAATGCCGAAATTAAACCTGCGAAGCACAGTGCACCCGGACAATATCTCGGTTTTGCTCTTCAGCCAGTCCGGGTCTTCTATCATCTTCTTACTTGCCCTAAAGGGGCCAAGGTATCGCTCGAATTACAGGACGACGTCGCCATCCATTATGCCGATGGCAGCCTTTGTCTCGAACAGACCAAAAGTGCGCTGAAGCAGAATCCCATTTCGGACTGGGCAATCGATCTGTGGAAGGCCTTCCACAACTGGCTGACGATGCTTGAGGCGAAGGAATGCAAGGCCGAGGCTACGCGTTTTCGCCTGTACGTCACACCTGCAAAGAAGGGGGCGTTCGCCGAGGCGCTGGCAGGTGCCGCGAACGCTGATGACGTCGAAGCCGTTCTGACGATGATCCGGGCGAGACTCGCAAAGCAGAAGACCCCTCCCGCCTGCGCCGCTCACCTCCAGCCGTTTCTAGACGCATCAAAGGGACAGCAAGCCGCCATAGTCGGACATTTCGAGCTGGAGACTAACGCCTCGGACCCACTCGATGCCATCCGTGCGGTACTCCTGCCCACCATTGCCGAGAACCATGTCGACATATTGGTCAAGTCTGGAATTGGGCAGGCCAAGCAGGCGCTCGACCGCCTCATCCAGCGCGGCGAAGTGCAGATGCTTGATGCCGACGCGTTCCGAAAGGATTTCCAGGCATTTATCCGGCAGAACAACCTGCCCGGCCTGCTGACATCGCTGGCTGAGGCACCCAGCGATGCGCTCGTGGCGGACATCGCCTCAACACGCCCTATCTTCATCAGGCAACTCGAACTGGTCCAGGCGAGCGACGAGGATCGTCTGCGAGCGGTCAGCGATTTCCTGCGCACCTCGGCCGACAAGGCCGAATGGGCGGAGCGCGGCCTGGTATTTTCAGGAAGCCTGGATGGTTGGGACGATGACCTTGTGCGCCGGCACGGCATGGCCCGCGGCGATGTCGCGGATCTGCATGGGCACAAGGCTGCGGAGGTTCAGGGGCGTCTCGTTTATCGTCAATGTGCGCAACACCAGGCCCCGCTGGATGGACGGGTGGTGCCGGGGCATTTCGTCCATGGCAGTTTTAACGATCTCGCCGATCGTCGACGCATCGGCTGGCATACGGACTATGAGACTCTGCTTGATGGTGATGCAGGGTGACGATCACCTCGGCAGTCGACCTCAGCGAACTCGATATCGTCCAGAATCCCGCGATCGGCGCCTTTTTGATCTGGCATTTCACTCTCGGCTATCAGGAAGACGGTGCCGAAGCCGTGCCGCTCCCGCTAGCCTTCCTCATTCTGCCGATGCTGCTCCATCGTCCGACATTCGATGCGGTAGTCTCGACCCGCAAGTCATCAGGTTTGTGGTTGTTTGCGGCCAAGTTCGATAAAGAGCGCGAAGTGCTGATGGAACTGCACGGCCGTGCGCTCCAACTACGACCGCTAAGCCTGCAATCAGTTGGCATGGCGGCGACGTCGCGACTGATCAAGATCGACTATGAGAATGCTGCGCTGCACGGCTATCCGCTCGATCTGATCGGCGTCAGGAAGCCCGTTATCCCAGAGCGACTGAAGGGGTTTGCCGGCGCTGCCGATAAGTTGGGCTATTGGTTTTCCAAGCTTGGCATTCCGCAAATCGCTTCGACCTTAAGGATCGATTTCTGATGTATTTCCAGCTGCGTAAATTGATCCTTTGGCCCCGTCACGACGGCCAACCACGCATCGTCGATTTCCATCCCGGCGTGGTCAACGTCATCAGTGGTGCGTCGAAAACGGGTAAATCAGCGGTCATCCCGATCATCGACTATTGCCTTGCCTCGGACAAGTGCGCGATTCCGGTCGGCGTCATTCGAGAGAATTGCAGCTGGTTCGGCGTCGTGATCGATACGGTCGAAGGGCAGAAACTGCTCGCCCGACGTGAACCTGGTGATCAGCAGACTACAGGGGACATGGTGCTCATTGAGGGGGATGAGGTCGAGGTTCCGCAGCGCATCGATGGCAAGGGGACGTCCGCCTCGAACGTGAAGGCCATGCTGAACCGGCTTGCGGGCCTCACCAATCTCGACTTCGAACCTGAAGCAGAAGGGGGCTTCAAGTCTCGGCCGAGTTTCCGAGATCTCATGGCCTTCACCTTTCAACCCCAGAATATCGTCGCCAACCCCGACGTCATGTTCTTCAAGGCCGACACGACCGAGCATCGCGAGAAGCTGAAGACCATCTTCCCCTATATTCTGCAGGCTGTCACCGCCGAGGTTCTGCAGGCACGCTATGAACTCGATCGTTTGGGCCGACTCCTGCGGCGACGCGAAAGCGAACTTCGGGCGCTAATGGCTGCCGGAAATGCTTGGCGGATGGAAGCGCAGTCCTGGCTGAGGCAAGCGATCGAGTTCGGCCTGCTGCCATCCGATCAAGCGATTCCAAGCGACTGGCCTGACATAGTCGACATGCTGCGCGGCGTCGTCGAAGCGAACAGCGAAGCGGCTCATCCCAATATCGCAGGGATCGACGCTGCTCTCGGCCGGCTTCAGGAATTGCGCACCGAGGAAAGCGCTGTCGCGGTCAATCTTACCCAACACCGGCAACGATTGAGTGAACTGCGGCGGCTTATCGAGAGCAGCGATGCCTATGGCAGCGCGCTGCGCATCCAGCGCGACCGCCTGGCCCTGTCAGACTGGCTCAAGGAACTTATGCCCGATGACAGGCGGGATGACGCCGTGGCGATCCTGGGCGACGGCGGCCGTGAAAAAGTTGAGCAGCTAAGCGATGCGCTTGCGGCAATTGAGGTCCGGCTGCGCACACATCCCAGCGTGTCCGACACGCTCGACAAGGAAATCCTGCGCCTGCGGGGTGATGCGGAAGTGCTGCTTGCCCGTCTGAACGAGATTCGCCGGGAAATCGGCATGCTGGAGCGCAATTCGCAGCAGGCGAAACAGACCATTGACCGTTTCGATCGGATGGAGCGCTTCCTTGGCCGTCTTGAACAGGCCCTCCTGCTCTATGATCGCACCGACCAGTCGGCGGGGCTTCGCCAGGAGATCGATGCAATCAAGTCGCAGATGGGAGAGCTTCGGCGCCGAGTGTCTGAGAACGAAATTGAGCGCAAGATGCGTAACGCCCTGGACGGTATCGAGGCAACGACTGGCCGGTTGATTCCCCGACTGGACGCGGAATGGCCAGATGCACCGGTGCGCCTGATGGTCGCAGACTTGACGGTCAAGGTCATCAGGGGAACGCGCGATGACTATCTCTGGGAGATCGGTAGCGGCGCAAACTGGCTGGCCTATCATGTCGCGCTAACGCTTGCGCTGCAGACCTTCTTCCTGGAATTGCCTCATCATCCCGTTCCCGGCCTACTGATCTATGATCAGCCGAGCCAGGTATATTTCCCTCGTCGTGCTGCTGGCGATGAGGCCACCGATCCAGTCGCATGGCGAGACGAGGACGTTGTCGCGGTCCGCAAGGTATTCCAATTGCTCGGCGAACAGGCGGCTGCGGCCAACGGCCGATTGCAGATCGTCGTCCTGGATCATGCCGATGAGGATGTCTGGGGCGATCTTGCCGGTGTTGTTTTGGCAGAACACTGGCGTGACCACGCACTGGTTCCCTATGAATGGCTCTCAGCTTGAGAAGCGGGTTTGAATAGGCAATCTTGAGGCGAGGCTGGAGAGCCATTGCCGTTTTGTTGGTACCGCTTCGAAGAGCGCGAACCGCTATTCTGACAATGGAGATGGCGCCGCACGAAAACGGTCGTGCCAGCGCGCTGCTTCCCGCATCTGTGTGGCGTCCGTTTGGGAAGAGAAGAGGGAATCAGGCGGTGTTGATCGGGAGGCCATATGCCCAGAACGTCTACTCTTCGCTCCAAATCCAATCTCGACAATCCTGCGGTCCATTGCGACCTGGAAACACATGCAGCCGATCTCGTCAAACGCCTTGGGGGCACATGGTCGCCGAATGGCGCGATGTGCCGATGCCCGGCCCATCATGACCGCACGCCCAGCCTATCCGTTCGCGTTGGCGAGAAAGCGCTGCTGTTCAAATGCTTTGCCGGTTGTGACACGCTTGACGTCATCCGGGCGATCAGACGGCTCGATCGCAATATTCCATTGAATGGCGCGCCGGCATTTTCGACATCGCAGACATCTCTCAGCCCCGCATGGCTGAGGCAGCGAGCACTGGACCTATGGGATGGTGCGTTCCCTGTCATAGGAACACCGGCCGAGCAGTATCTGCGGCGTCGCTCGATTATCCTGTCACCATCCGCTTTGCGTTTCCACCGACGCACGCCGCTTGGCAGAGGGCGGCGCGCGGTGTTCAGACCCGCCATGCTCGCGGCGCTACATGAGCGGGAACGCCTAGTCGCACTCCAGCGGACATTTCTTGAACCTGACGAGCCGCGTCGCGCCCGCGACCTCGCCAATCCACGGCGCATGCTGGGTCGCCCCGGCCAAGGCGCGGTCATCCTGGCACCAGCAAACGATACGCTCGGGCTCGCGGAAGGAATCGAGACGGCCCTGTCGGCGATCCTCCTGCTCGACATTCCGGTTTGGGCGACGCTCGGCAACGAACGCCTCGCACACATCGCCATTCCGGACACCGTCACCCGCCTGATCCTGCTCCCCGACAATGATCGTGGTGGACGGATCGGTGCTGCCAAGGCGACCGATGCCTATGCGATGCCCGGCAGAACAATCGAGGTGCTGTGGCCGCCGCAAGGCTTCAACGACTGGAATGACGCGCTCCGGGCAGGAGGGAAGGGGGTGGGAGACTGGATGCGGCAAGCGGCCTGAATGGTCTGGCCCGGTCCGCCAGGAGAACCAGCATGTCCCAGCCCATCATACTCGTCTCGGCGGCAAAACTTGCCAAATCGCCGACCAATGTGCGCAAGAGCAGCGATGCCGAAGCCGATGCTCAACTGGAAGCCAGCATTCTCGCGCATGGCGTCCTCCAGAACCTGATTGGCCTGCCGGTCGCGCGCAAGAAGGGGCAATATCGCATCACCGCCGGCGGCCGCCGCCTCGATGCCGTTCACCGCGCCATCGAGAAGGGCGATCTGTCTGCCGATTTCGAACTGCCGGTGATGGTCGTCGCCGATGCCAATAACGCAGTCGAGATCAGCCTGTCCGAGAACTTCTTCAAGCTGGCGATGAACCCCGCCGACGCCTGCCGGGCGTTCCAGGACATCATCGAGACCGAGAACAAGACGCCCGCCGATGTTGCCAAGCGCTTTGGCCTCACCGAACGCTTCGTGCAGGGCCGCCTGCGACTGGCGGGTCTCGCCGAGCCAGTGTTCGAGGCGCTGCGCGACGGGTCGGTCACGCTCGATATCGCCATGGCTTATGCCAGCACGTCCGATACCACGCGCCAGGCGTCGGTGTTCGAGCAGCTCAGCCAGGGCTATTACCGCGCCAATGTCGGCGAAATCCGGCGCCAGCTGGCTTCGAGTGCATACCGCGGCAGCGACCCCAAGGCGCTGCTGGTCGGACGTGACGACTATGTCGCCGCAGGTGGCCGGATCGAAAGTGACCTCTTCAGTGATGACGCCACCGAAATGTGGATCGACGGCGATATCCTTGATCACCTTGCCGACGAAAAGCTTGCCGCTGCCGCCGAGGCGATCCGTCAGCGCGAAGGCTTCGCCGAAATCCGCAGCGTCGCCGCACCGCACATTCCCTACACCGAGACCTATGGCCTTCGGCAGGTGCAGGGTGAACTTCCTCCGCTCACGGACGAGGAAGAAGCCCGGTGTGAGCTGATCCAGGACGAACTTGGAGCGATCGAGGACGCTGCGGCGGACGAAAACGGTGAGGGCTACACCGCTGACGACGAGGCACGGACCCAGGCACTCGAAGCCGAGTATGAGGCGATCCAGTCGCGCAGCCCCATCCTGACCGACGAACAGAAGGCTTCGGCGCTCGCCTATGTCGTCATCGGCCGCGATGGTCAGCCCCGCATCCATGAGCAGCTCTACATCGCGCCGGTCGAAATGCCGGTCGATGAAGATGGAGTCGGCGATGGCGACGATGATGCGGATCACGGCGATGAAGCCGAAGGTGCGGGCAAGCCCGTCGTCAGCCAGCGCCTTGCCGACGAACTGGCGATGATGAAAACCGAACTGCTTGCCGTCCATGTCGCAAGCGATCCGGCATTCGCGCTCGATCTCGGCACCTTCACGATGGTGGATGCGGCACTGCGGCGTTACGGCAGCAGCGATCTGGCGAGCGAACTCAGGGCCAATGCGCCTGCCCAGCGCGTTACCGGGTTCGAGAGTGGCACACTGGCGGCGGAAGAATGGGCCAAGCTCGATGCCGCGCTCGACCGCAGCTGGATCGATCACGGTGATGTCAGTGCGCGCTATGACGCGTTTTGTGCGCTGGGCGACGATGTGCGGGCGGCCTGGCTCGGCTGGGCAATCGCCCGCACGATCGACGCCGTGCCAGCGGGCAAGACCGGCAGCCACTTCCTGGATCATCTGGGCGTCAAGCTCGGGATCGACGTCGCGGCCTGGTGGCGGCCAACGGCGAAGAACTACTTCGACCGGATCACCAAGCCCTCGATCCTGACGCTGTTCGAGATGGTCGGTGGCGGTGAACTGCGGCACCGTTACGGCGCGTCCAAGAAGCACGATCTGGCCGCATCGGCGCAGCGACTCTTCGCGGGCGACATACTGGTCGAAGCCGGAGTGAAGGAACGCGCGCTTTCGTGGCTGCCCGACGCCATGCGCTTCCAGCCTGTGGCCGACGAGGTGGGCGAACCGATCGAGGACAATGGCGTGGACGATGAGATGGGCGAAGCCGCAGACGTGATGTCCAGCGATGCCGACACCGACCCGGGTGCCGATGTCGACAGCGGTATGGACGACCTCGCCGCCGCCGCCTGACCTGCCTGATCTGCTCTCCTGACGGGGCTGCGGTGTCGTGCCGTGGCCCCGTTTCTTCATTCCCCGGCCACGGGGAGGAAGGGGGAGGGCGATTGGCGACGGGGCGGAAGGCCGCCCGACTTCCCAAGGATAGCGCCCCATGAACTTGACCCTGCTCAAACTCGCCAAACTCGATTTCGCCATTGCAGACGGCAAGCCCGACAAACTCCATTGTGTCGCTCGGAATGTCGCCGAGGCGCTTGTTCATGCCGGCGGCGTCACCCGCCAGTATCTCACGCGGCAGATGATGCCGGCATTTGGAGCATCAGACGCGGACGGCGCATGGTCGATGCGCGATGCCTATGACGCGCTGGAAACCGCGCAGGTGCTGCTGTTGGGCCGCGATGATGGACCGATCGGACAGCGGACCGATCCGGGCGAAATCTTCGCCGCGCTGCTCGCCTTCCAGAACAGCTTGCCAACGCAGAGCTACCGCTCCGAGCATCAGGTCGATCTCCAGCAGTTCAGCACGCCGCTCGCACTGGCCTGGCTTGCTGCCCGCGCCGCGCAGATCACCCCGTCAGACCTTGTGCTCGAACCCTCGGCAGGAACCGGGATGCTTGCCGCCCATGCTTTGAGGGCAGGGGCACGGCTGCTGCTCAACGAACGCGATGACCAGCGCGCCGCACTGTTGGGTGTCGCGATGGGTCATGACGTCACCACCCATGATGCCGAGTTCATTCACGACAAACTGCCGCCCGCCCTTGTTCCCAGCGTTGTCCTGATCAACCCGCCGTTCAGCCGCAGCGAGGGTCGCGGCCGTGATCGCCATGCCGGAGCCCGGCATTTGCGCTCCGCCTTGCTGCGTATGGGCCATGGCGGGCGCTGCGTCGCGATCATGCCGCCGAGTTTCGCACCCGATGGCAGCGGCACTACCGGCTATGCGACGGTTGCCGAAATCGTTCCGCCGCGCGCCGAGATCACTATCCTCGGCAATCCTTATGCCAAGCACGGCACCAGCATCGCGGTACGGCTGCTGATCTACGACAAGGGCTGGACCGGAGAACCTGCGCGTCACTGCGTGTCCGATATCGAAGCGGCACTGCTGATCGTGCTGGGTCTGCCTCCCCGGCTCGATCTATCAAGCACTCCGCCGCCCGCACCTGCCATGGCGCAAGTCCGGATGCGGCCAGCTCCGATACGATCACCAGCCTCGCTCTTCGCCAAGCTGTCAGGCCCGCGCATCCAGGCACCCAAACGCGAACCGCGCATCGACGATGTCCCGCGCCTGCTCGACTATACCGTTCGGGAAACCCCGCTGCCTGCTGGCGATCCCGTCGGCATTTATGTCCCCTGGCGGCTCGCGCGAATCGACATTGCAGGTGGAAAACCCCATCCCGATCAGCTGGTCGAATCCGTCGCCATGGCCTCGGTCCTCCCGCCCGCGCCCAGCTACCGGCCGATGTTGCAAGACCGCGCGCTTGCCGCGCTGTCCGATGCCCAGCTCGAAACCCTGATCCATGCCGGGGAGGCCTTCGCGCGCGACCTTCCCGGCAGCTTCCTGCCCAATGATGCTGGCGATCAGCTTATCGAGACCCCGCAGGGCCATATCTACCGCACCGGCTATTTCATCGGCGACGGCACCGGCGTTGGCAAGGGGCGAGAAGTTGCCGCCTCTATTCTCGACCAGTGGAACCAGGGACGCCGCAAGGCGGTCTGGATATCGGCCAGCGCCGGGTTGATCGAGGACGCGCGCCGAGATTGGACCGCGCTTGGCGGGGTGCCCATCGACATCCAGCCGCTCGATGCCTTTCCGTTCGGGACATCCATCGGCATGCCCAGCGGCATCCTCTTCCTCACTTATGCGACGCTGCGCTCTTCGCGCCATGATGAAGCATCGCGGCTCCAGCAGATCCGTGCCTGGCTTGGGGACGATTTTGACGGCATGCTGGTGTTCGACGAAGCCCATGCTCTCGCCAATGCTGCGGGCACCGACACCGAGTTCGGCACTGCCAAAGGCTCCGAGCAAGGACTGGCAGGTGTCCGGCTGCAACATGCGCTGCCTCGCGCCCGGGTTCTCTATGTTTCGGCCACCGGCGCCACCGACCCCGCCAATCTCTGCTATACCGCGCGTCTCGGCCTGTGGGGGCCAGACACGGCGTTTCGCGACCGGGCGGCGTTCATGGCGGCGATGGACAATGGCGGGATCGCGGCGATGGAGATTGTCGCCCGCGATTTGAAGGCGATGGGGCTTTATACTGCACGGGCACTGAGCTTTGCGGGCGTTGAATATGAGGCGCTCGAACACCGGCTGACGGCGGATCAGATCGCCATCTACGACGCTTATGCCGATGCCTGGGCGATCATCCACCGCAATCTCGACGAGGCGATGAAGGCGGCCAACATTCTCGACCGGATGACCGGCGATACGTTGAATGCGCAGGCCAAAGGCTCGGCGCTGTCGAAATTTGAAAGCGCGAAACAGCGGTTCTTTTCCCAGGTGCTGGTCTCGATGAAGATACCGAGTGTGATCCGCTCGATCGAGAAGGAACTGGCTGCGGGCCATGTCGCCGTCGTCCAGCTTGTCACCACGGCGGCGGCGATCCTCGAACGGCGGCTTGCAGCGCTTTCGGCGCAGGAACGGGCGCATTTGATGGTTGAGGTCTCGCCGCTCGACACACTCATCGACTATCTCAAAAATGCCTTTCCGACCCGGCAATTGCGCGCCTTCCGGGCGAGCGATGGAACGATGCGTTCGGAAATGATGGTCGATGAGGCTGGCGCACCGGTTCACTTTCAGGAAGCACTGGCTGCGCGCGACACGCTGGTCGAGCAGCTCTGCGGTATGCCGCCGATCCCCGCCGCGCTCGATGCCCTGATTGCCCATTTCGGCAGCGATCAGGTTGCCGAAGTAACCGGGCGCTCGCGGCGCATTGTGCTCGACCAGCGCGGCAACCAGAAACTGGAACCACGCGGGGTGGGGGCGCGCAAGGCCGACAGCGACGATTTCATGGCCGGGCGCAAGCCGATCCTCGCCTTTTCCGATGCGGGCGGAACCGGGCGATCCTATCATGCCGATCTCGCCTGCGGCAGCGCTGCCAAACGCCGTATCCACTTCCTGCTCGAACCGGGCTGGAAGGCGGCAACCGCGATCCAGGGGCTGGGGCGCACCCACCGGACCAACCAGGCAAGCCCGCCGGTGTTCCGGCCGGTCACCACCGACTGCAAGGGCGAGCGGCGTTTCATCAGCACCATCGCCCGCCGCCTCGACAGTCTGGGCGCACTGACCCGCGGGCAGCGCCAGACTGGCGGCCAGAACCTGTTCGACCCTGCCGATAATCTCGAAAGCGACTATGCCAAGGAAGCGCTGACCCAGTGGTATCACCTGCTCCATGCCGGAAAGCTAGGCAGCACCAGTTTGATGGATTTTCAGGGAATGACCGGGCTCAAACTGGCCGATGATCAGGGCGGCGGTCTGCTCGAAAAGCTGCCGCCGATCCAGCGCTGGCTCAACCGTATCCTGGCGCTACGCATTGCCACCCAGAACGCGATCTTCGAGGAATATATCGGCCTCATTCAGGCCCGGGTCGACGCGGCGCGCGAGGCTGGCACACTCGACATGGGCGTCGAAACGATCCGCGCGACACGCATCGTGCCCCTGTCCGATCAGATACTGCGCACCGATCCGCTCACCGGCGCAGAGACCCGCCTGCTTCGCCTTGAACTCCATATGAAGCCGCACACCACGTCCTGGGCACATCTGATGCATATCTGGGACGGCACCGGCGACATCGCATTCTTGCGCAATGGCCGTTCGGGCCGGGTTGCGCTGCGCGTACCATCATGGTCGATCACCGATGATGAGGGCAGGCCGGTGCCGATGTGCCAGCTGGTCCGTCCTACGGGATATGAACGCCTTTCCGCAGATGTCTTGCGCCATACCCACTGGAAGCCGGTCGAACGCGACAGCTTCCGCCAATTGTGGGACGAAGAGGTTGCGGCAGCATCTGCTGCGCTCGATGTCGAGACGATCAGTCTGGCCACAGGCCTACTCCTGCCCGTGTGGCACAAGCTTCCCGCCGACGATGTTCGGGTCTGGCGTATCGCCGATAGCACCGGCGAGGCTCTGCTCGGCCGTATCGTCATGCCTGCAGCGGTCGAAAAGCTCGAAGCCGAATTCGGGCTTGCCGCCTCGGTCCGGTTGACACCTGCCGAGCTGATCGCCGCGGCGCGCAGCGACGAAGGGGTGCCGCTGCCAGGTCTTGAGGGCGTCCGCCTGGTGTCGGTCTTCGTCAATAACAGCCGCCGTCTCGAATTGCGCTCAGCGCTGCCCCAGGACCGGGAATGGCTGAAGGCGCGCGGATGCTTCACCGAAGTCATCGCCTATGTGACGCGGGTATTCGTGCCGATGGACCGGGCCGAAGTGGTTCTTGCAGCCATATTACCGGCGCCGACAGAGGGGCGGGCATGAGCCTTGCGAGACCGCATGGTTCTGCCGTTTGTTCATCTCCAGCCGGCGCAAGCGGCTTGCCCTTCACCGCGCCATCCGGCATTAGTTGCGAACTATTCGCAATAGTGAGCGAGTCGACCGGAGCGCGGCATATGACATTTCAATCTGGGGCCCTTGAGGGCGGGTCGATTTCCATCCTGTCGATCATTCTGGTTTCTATTCGCCGCTGGCGCGAGGCGCGCGATACGGGGCTCTCCGTCCAGCCCCATCTGTTCGTATCGCTCGCGCAGGAAGGCTGCGGCATGCTGGCACCAGTCATCGACAGCCTGATGCATTTCTACGAGATGGCGCTGCGCCGCCCGGTGTGTGTGGGCTGCGATGGAACCATGTCACAGGACGAGGATCTGCTGCTAGATCTGCTCAACGGTACAAAGCAGAGCCGGGACTGGTTCAGGAGCATTGGCATTATGGGCCATGCGTTCGACACCGCGCTGCTATCGACACGGATCATGATTGGCAAAGCTTTCGCGCTCCCCGCAGAAATCTGACCGCCGCCATTTTCTCTCGTTGCGAGCCGGTCCACCATCCTGACATCGGAAGGGGAGTGGGAAGGTGAGGGGTGCTGCCGGATGGTTCGGCGGCGTCTTTCGGAGAATCCCATGGCGCAAGATGACCCCATCCTCGATCCGCTCTTTGTCGAGAGCTTCAACGCGGACCTTGAACAGCTGGGAAGCCCGGCCCGCATCGCGATCACCAAACTCTCATCGGGGGCAGATGTGTTCGAAATGCTCGATGACGAAGGTCAGTTGGTTACGCTGTTCCCGGCCAGTGCCACGCCTGAAGTGACCGCTGCCGCCTACCGACTCTATGGCCAGGGTCTCAACAGGGGACTGCGCGCGGGCGAGGAACTGGCCTGGTCCAAACTGCGTCACCTGATCGGCGTCGCTGCCGCCGAAGGCTGATCGCCAAGCGCAAACCGTCACCGCGTTTCGGCATCAACGTACACCGCACCAAAATGACGGACAATTCCTGACCCATATCCCGGCTGTCCTCGGCGTGAGCTCGTGCGCAGCCGGGAAGGCTGCCTAAAATTTGTGCAGATGGAGGGGAGGGAGGGGTTCGGGGCTGGAGCGGCGGCGAGGTGCCGCGCTTACCCATTTCACAAGGAGATTGAATATGGCTGATCGTGCAACCGCGTCCATCGTCATCGGCGGGCCTATCCCGCGATCCTGCATTCCGGGCCTCATCGCCGCCATCGAACTGGATGGTGGCCGTGCCGACTGGGAAGGCGAGGCTCTGGACGATACCTGCGTCAGTGATGGCAAGACCCTCGAGGCTTTCGCCTATGAACTGCCTGGCGGAATTTTCCAGGAGACCGAAAGCTTTTGCGAACAGCACGCGCTGCCGTTCGTGCGGTCATCCGGCAGCTGCGCGGGAGCCTTCGGGCCCGAGCGGGTGGTCTTCACGGGTCAGTGCCCCACGGCTCAATTCGATCTGACCGAACAGGATGAGGTAGTTCTGACACGGTGCGGATACCGTGCCCTTGGCTCGGCCGAAGCGGTGGATCGCTGGTTCGTTTCCGCCGAGTTCACACCGCCGCCGTTCGCGATTGCCGAGGACGAAGCGTCCTCGGTCCGGACATGCGAGCTGTGTCATGGCTGACTCCTATGTCCAGGGCAGCTTCGCCTTCACCTGCAGCCATGCGGAAATGGCGCTTCTCGAGGAAGCCTTCCAGGCGAGCTATGACCTACAGGATGAAAGAACCCCGACCGACTTCACGCCGGAATTTTTGGCGGTGTTTCCGCCGACCTCGCCGGACGATCCATGCAGCGGCTTTCTCGCCATCTTCCCGGATTGCGATTTCCCGAATTTCGGGGTCGATTTTGAGGGCGGCAACACGCTCGACCAGCCGATGGTCAGTACCGTAATCTTCTCCAGCACGACCGATTTTCAGCCTGATGCGCTTGCCGGGCTGATCCAACGTTGCTGTCAGGCGACGTTACGCGAGGCGCCGATCGGGTTTGAATGGGCGTGCAGTTGTTCACGTGCCAGGATCGGAGAATTTTCTGGCGGATGGTGCGCCATTTTCGCCGATCGCATCGAGATTGAGACTACCGGCGAAGCCCTCTCCCGCGCGCTTGATGGCGGGATCATCTGATGAGCATTGATCTCCCCATGAACGATCCATGGGCCGATCATCCCGATCACCCTGTCGCCGACTGGCAAGCCGAAGTCGCCAATAGCGACACAAGGCTCGGTTACTGGGCCTGGGTCGTCGCGCGGGACGAAGAGGCGCAGACACAGGCTTCACTTCTGCCCCACGGAACGGTGTTGCACCGGGTCGCTCAACCGCCGCCGCCGATCCCAACTCGCGCCGGTGAATTTTTCTACCCGTCACCACCATCAGGCCCGGCCGATGCCGGGCCTTTTTCACGTCTGGAGATGTCTTATGACCACTACCGCACAATCGATTTATGATGAGGCGCCGCTGGGCGCACATATCCGCTTTACGGATTGGACACCGCGCCCACCGGAACGCTTCAAACGCAAGCTGAGCGCGTGGAAAGACCGCAACAGCTCAGGGCAGCTTACCCAGCGATCTCCTGCAGGCACGGGGAGTTTTCCCTGTCCGGCGACCTTCACCCTGCACGAAGGGGACTATGGCAATGATGGCATCGTCGTTCTCTCAGTATCCAGGGTCTTCGCCGTCACAGACCAGCGCGGCTTCGAGGTGACCAGCGTCCCGCCACCGGGAGCCGCTCTGGTCGTGCAGGCATGGGACGATCACCGCGAGCTGCTCCATGTCGCTGTGGACCATACGACCGCAGAAGCCTGGCTCGAACAGCATGGCTATCACCGCGCGCATGTCGAGATCGTCGGCGAAGCGGAGATCGCCACCAAAGCTGCCTGATTGGCTTCCGCCTGCAACCCAGAGGCGAAAGTCCCGCAGGGCCTTGATCCTGCGCGCCTCGCCTGAACTTCACGAAAAAGGAAAACACCATGACACAGGCTTTGCCGGTGGCGGCATCCGCGCGCCTTTATAGCCAGACCGAACACGACGAGCGCGGCAATTTCCACTATGAAGGCGATCTCTTCCAACAGGGCGAGGCCTTGCCCGCACTATGTGGCCGGATCGAGCACCATCTTGGCGCACATGTCGTCGGTGCGGCATTCTCGGTTCGGGGCGAAAGCTTCGCCGGTGGCCGCAAGGTCATTATCGAGCTGCTCGATGCACCCGCAGATCTCACGGACGAAACCGCCCGGCGTGCGTTCGAGGTCATGCTGGGCGACCAGATCGAGCGGTTTGGTTTTACCCGCTCGAATTTCTATCAGGATTTCATGAACTGCTCTTTTTACAACGAGGTGCGTATCGGCCGCGCCTATTGGGCTGCACTTGCGGTGCGGCGCGGACCCGCGAACCCGGTCGATCCGCTGATTTCTCTGGCGGCCTTCAAAAAACGTCTCAAACCTGGCGACAGTTTGAAGCTCATCGCTGCGCCCGAGGGGCACCGCGCACTTGGGACCACCCGCAAGGTTATGGCGGTGCGTTCGGCGGACCTGATCTTTGAGGGCAAGATCTATCTCGACTTCCCCCGTGCATCGGGCTTTGCCTGCGACGGGCGTCTGGTGCGGATCGCCAACGGACATGAGCGCGACCCAGATGCCCATCTTCTTTATGAATGGCTAGCTGCCGTCGCTTGAGTGGTTTTGTGCCGTCCGACCTGCCGACGGTGGAGGGAAGGGGGTGAATAAGGATGAGCACGGATGCGGTGATGCACCGGCTCTTGCCTTCTTCCAACCTTCAGGAGCAGCTTCATGGCCAGCCTTGCCCGAGTCATCGACCAACCCGTCCTCGCCCATCCCTCCCACGCCCATCCATCTCATGATCGCCCCGTCAGCGGCGGTTACCGGGTCGATATCTCCCGTGGCCGCAATGTCAGCCGGGTCTCGTCAGAATGGTTCTCCCGGCCCGATGACGAACGCTTCCTGTCGCTTTCCGAACTTCACGACAGCGTCCGCAGGCGTGCCGACCGCGCCACCACCCGCATCGTCGAAAGCAAGGCGGTGCGGG
>NZ_CAVK010000056.1 GCF_000382885.1 Sphingobium indicum BiD32 | reverse complement strand
GTGCTGCCACCTCCCCTTGCAGGGGAGGATTGAGGTTGGGGAACATGCAAATTTCAGAATGTGGGTTATGACCGTCAAGACCGTGATCACCGCACTGGCCGCCCTGACGCTCACCGGCGCCGCCAACGCAACGCCGCGTCGCATAGTCTCGCTCAATGTGTGTGCCGACCAATATCTGATCGCACTGGCCGACAAGGGGCAGATCGCCGCGCTCAGCAGCAATGCGCGCGATCCTGAATTGTCGGCGGCGGCGGACAAGGCGCGGAGCTATCGCGTGCTTCGCCGCGCTTCGGAGGAGGTGCTGGCGATCCGGCCCGACCTGATATTGGGCTATCCCATCGGGCCGAACATGATCGCGGGTGCGCCGCCGGGGCAATGGACGACGCTGGGGCTGGCCAGTGCGGACAGCTATGGCGCGATCCTCGACCAGATACGGCAGGTCGCGCGCGCGATTGGCCATGCTGAGCGCGGCGAGCGCCTGATCGCGCAGATGAACCGCGATCTGGCGGCGCTGCCCAAAGCAAAGCGTGGCGGGGTCGCGGCCTATTATCAGCGGCGCGGCTATATGACCGGCACCGGCACGCTGGTCGATGACTTGATGCGGCGGGTGGGGCTGACCAACCTTGCCGCAAAACTCGGCAAACCCGCGCTGGCGCAGGTGCCGCTGGAGGCGATGGTCGCGGCGCGGCCCGACTGGCTGATTGTCGAAAGCGGCAGCGAAGCGGTGGTGGATCAGGGGACCGAAATGCTCCAGCATCCCGCGATCACAAACATCCCGCGCATCAGCCTGCCGCAAAGCTGGACGGTATGCGGCGGCCCCGCCTATGTGCAGGCGGCGCGGGCCATCACGGCGCGGTTGAACGCGCGCAGGTGAAGGGACGGGCAGCGCGCCCGTCCCCCCGTGTGCCATATCAGAAGCGGACACGCACGCCGCCAAAGGCGGAGCGGCCATAGACGCCATAGCCATAGGCGGTGGCGTAGGCTTCATCGAACAGATTGTCGATGCGGCCATAGACTTCCAGATGCTCGCCCAGCGGCAGCGAGGCGCGCAAACCGGCAAGCGCATAGCCGTCCAGACGACGGGTGTTGGACGCATTGTCGAAACTGTCGCCCACCATCGTCACCGTAGCGCCCGTCGACAGACCGAAGGACCAGACATAATCCGCCGAGACGCTCACCGCATTGACCGCGCGGCGCGGCAGGCGGTTGCCATCATTGATCCCGCCCGACCGGTCGCGCGCATCGACATAGCTATAGCTACCCGTCACGGTCAGCGCGTCCACCGGCTTCAGCGCGATGCTGGCCTCCACCCCCTTGGCGCGGGTGCGGTCGAGGTTGCTGTAGCTGAAGGTCGCATTGTCATAATTGATCTGGTCGGTGGTATCCCGCAAGAAGGCGGTGACCGACAGGATCGCCCGGTCACCGTCCAGGCTCTGATCGACGCCGATGTCATAGCTTTTCGACCGTTCGGGGCGCAGCGCGCTGTTGCCGCTGAACATATCGTATAGCTGATAGAGCGAGGGTGCCTTGAACCCCTCGCCATAGCTCAACCGCACATTGGTCGCTCCCGCATTGGGCGTGTAGTTGGCGTTCGCGCCGAATGTGGTCGCACCGCCGAACTGGCTATGATCATCATGCCGCACGCCACCGGTGACGGACAGGCCGGTGAAGGGCTTGACGATCGCCAGCGCATAGACGCTGTCGATATTGATCCGTGCCGTCGCCGTGCTGCCGAAGCCGAAGAAATCATAATCGGGCCGTTCATGTTCATAGCCGAACACCAGCCTGGCCTGATCGACCGGCGTATAGACGCCTTCATAGTCAAAACGCAGGTTAGTGCCCGAATAACCATAGTCCGGGCCAGTGCCGCGCACGAAATAATAATCGCGGTCGTTGCGCAGATAGGTGACCGCCGCGCGATTGGTCAGCTTGCCGTCCAGCAGGGCGAGATTGATGCCCGCATAGCCGACATATTGATCGAGCTTGCTCACATCGCTGCTGTCGGCGGGGGCGCCGAAGAAGCTGTCATAGTCGAGGTCGGCATGGATATAATAGCCGCGCAGGTCGAGGCTGAGCGTATCGCTGAACGCCAGTTTCAGACGGGCGTTGGTAGCGATATTTTCATAGCCGTCCTTTTCCGTGCCGCCCACGGCCGAGGAAATGCCATCGGTGCGGAACCAAGCCGCGCCGACGCCGCCCGAGGCGATGCCGCTGGAGCCGGACACGTCTGCTTTCGCGTTCACCGTATCGCTATAGCCATAATCGACCGAGGCATTGGCACCGAAACCGTTCGCCGGAACGCCGGTCATGATGTTGACCACGCCGCCGATCGCCTGGCTGCCATGGACGACCGAGTTGGAGCCGCGCAGCACCTCGATCCGCTTGATATTGCCGGTCAGCAAATGGCCGAAATCATAGCCGTCGCCGATGCCGCTGGGGTCGTTGACCTTGACCCCGTCGATCAGCACCAATGTCTGCGTCGTTTCCGCGCCGCGCAGCGACACGCCGGTCACGCCGCCGGTGGAACCGTTACGGTTGAAGCGTACGCCCGGCGTCGTCGCCAGCAGATCAAGCACATCGACCGCCTGCCGCGTCTGGATGGTCTGCGCGTCGATGACGGTGATCGCCTGCCCCACTTCGTCGCGCGACTGTTCGATGCCGGACGCGGTGACGACGATATCATCGTCCTGCGCCAGAGCGGGCGTTGCCGCCAGCAGCGCGATAAGAGAAATGCCTGTTTTTACCATGATATAAGCCCTGAGCGTCGGATGCGACTTCAAGGCCGGGGCGTCCGCAACCAAGCGGTCGCGCCATGATGCGGGATGACGCCAGCCCCCGCCGCACGGCACGATGCGGCCCCGGCCGCACAGCGTCGCTCGACGGAAAACCACCGTGCCATGACCATCCCCTGGATCAGGGCAAGAGCGACCAGACGCCGGCAGGTCTCCTGGCTCGCGGGTCAGGGCAATGCTGCACGGACCTTCCCAGACAAAAGCTGTCCAGTGGCCGGGTCTTGCGACCCGCGTGCATCATGCTCACCGCTTACAGTTGCAGGGACAGCCACGGAATTGGGCGCTTGCACGCCCGCACCGCATTCCCATTTTAAGCCCCTTGCGGGGCACCGGCGCGATCTAGCTGCAAGGGAAGCAAGCCCCCCTCACGCGGCGCGCTCTAGGGGAAAGGCAGGGCGGTGCCAAGAATAATCCTCCCCTGCAAGGGGAGGGGGACCGCCAGCGAAGCTGGTGGTGGAGGGG